>JBKPGB010000014.1:0-5143 GCA_046729135.1 Thermoproteota archaeon
AGGTAAACTTTTAGAATCTATGAGTCCAATTTGTACTAATAGTGATGCTTGATCCCAATAGATGTGTTCATGTAATATCTTATTTCCTTCAAATTTCATAACTACTACATGTGGAATCTCAACATACCTACCAGTCGGAGGAATTCCTGGCAACATAGATTTAATTTCTATATCGTGAGTGAAACATAATATGAGCTCGTCCACAACCTGATCTTTACCAACAGTTCTTGATATGCGAGTAATCTTTGTGTCATCGGGCATCTTGCCAACAAACTGATTTTTATAAAAATTAAACACATTATCAAAACCAACCCCTCCTGTCAATATCGGTACGTTATGTACAATAGGCTCATTTACCATGGTCTTCATAGTTGCCTCTACGTCATGATCAATGAATTCATGTTTTACATGCTTATCAAAAATATCTCCCAAGTTTTTACGTTTTTTCTGCTTCCGCTTGTTCATATTACTAACTATCTTGTTACGCTAATCAGCTTTGAAAAAGTTTCTAATTTCCTTTTTGCTAACTTTCTAATAACGCATTTCCCATTTCAATTGTGATCCACAAACCATTAGTCCAGGGTTACCATATAGAATTTCAGCAATTGGATTACAGGGAAAATTGGTATTTAACCCGTTTGGGATCACTTGAGAATACAGAATCTCTAAGTTTAATTTGATCTTAGTTCCGATTGAAATTTCAGTCGTATCTTTAGATTTGGATCCGAATTGTTAACAATGCGATTCCCGACGAACTCGAATATGCTGATAAGGAAAAGAAAACTTTAAGACTATATATACAGATTGTAAGTGAAAACGTGTAGAGATTTTCATGTAGGGAGACCGAGAATCCTTGGTTTACTCTTTGGCAATATCGTCGGCTCTCGTAGCAGCACCTAATATGTCAGCGGTTACCGTATATGTAGTAACAAACTGCTTTCCATCAAGATTATGAAGAGCAACTGCATTACCGGAAAAAGGTACCGAAGCAGCAAAATTTGTCGCACCTTCTGTAATTTTAGGTTCCACATTTGTGATAGTAACTTGACCATTACCACCTGGCAATTGCAAGATGTTTAATTTCCCAAATCTTTCAGGTATACTGGGTATTGGCGTTTCCTTCCCTGCTGCTGTGGTATTCATGTTCCTATGTAATATTTGCACTTCTACTGGCTGAGTCGTTGTAAACGTTACCCTACCTGAATAAACTGCATTATCATTCCTCAGAGGCAGAACACTTACACTTTGGTGCTTTTCATGGCCTGGTAATGGATCAGGTGACGAGGTCGCTATTCCTTGCCGTACAACTTTCTGTTCTCCTGGAGTCGGAGAAGTTTCCTCTGCTTGAGCCAATACTTTAAGTGGAAACGATAGTACTGAATTATTTATGATATCTGGTAAAGTCCCAAACATCATAAGAGGAAGGGCAAAGAGTATGAATGCCACGACATAATAATTTACCTGTATTTTCTTGTACATTCAATGTAAAATTTTATTGGTACCTTTTAACATTTTCTATACCCAATACGATTCTTTACTTGATGGTAAATGAAGGATTATTATCAATTCCAGAAGAATCTGAAAAATTGATTATATCATTACGTACAGCATACGCTAAAGAACTTACATTGGATAAAGAACAATCTAGTTATTCGATTGTTTAGACTCCCTAGGCAAGAAGGTCTAATCTAGTCTGATCCTCATCAAGGTAAGGTTTTTTACGACGTCTCCTTGGACACTTGTGAGGATCGCCCCAGTTATTTCAAACGGATGCCATTCTCCTTCGTTGTTAGACATTATAATTTCTCTGTTGCAAAAGAAGCACTTTTTTCTGAAAGAATATACCTCGGATGACGAGAGGGTCATCATTTAATTTTGTTCATGATACATTAAGTCGGTTATCGTGCTTTTAACTGTCAATCAAACATAGTAATTAAAGGTTAGTATAGACCTGTTAAATATGAAGAAGAACAGCTGATAGCATGACGAAATTTCGTGACGAATCAAAAGATCCAATGTCCCCTGAAAAAATAGCTGAACACGAGCCAACAGCCGTAAAAAGAGACCCAAACGAACTGGAAATCGCTGAAGGGGGAAAGACAGGTGCTGATACTCCTGAAGCAAGGGAGAAGCTTAGAAAAAGCGGAATGACTAAGCTATAAGCACACGCGAAATTCGTATATTTTTTTTGTTATTAAAATTTAAAAATTCTTATTTTGGTCGTGTGAAAGAAATCAATTTTGTCGCCAGATAGTGTAGAGAAAACTCCCACCGAAATATCTCATTCAAGCATCTCAATCTTCATATTTCGTAAAGCTCAATGCTCAGTAGTTGCTACTAATCCTAAGATCATGGCCCGTTTTTATATACGCGTTAACAATATCAATCGAATCGATTCTTATCGAACCGCTAACCAAAACCCTTAGTATACCCCCTATAGTTATATCCGCAGTAAGCATAACCGTAGCTGGAATATTGTTACTTCTTACATCCACCTTTCTTTATAGAAGAAATAAAATAACGACTGGTGTATCGAGAAGCGGTTTAATATTTTTGAAATCTAAGAGGAATCTGCTTTATGCATCTGTATCTCTGGCAATTGGAATACTCACTTGGTATGATTCCATAAGTAGAGTTGGTGCCTCTAAGGAAGTGCTTCTTGCTAGTCCACTAGAAATCATTCTCATTGTCATTCTCGCTTATGTATTTCTGAGAGAGAGATTAGATAAAATACAAGTTATTGGCATAGGAGTGGCGATCGTTGGATTCTTTTTGGCTGTCATAAGTGATATTAATTATAATAGTTCGGATTTGCGTTACTCAGTGGTTACTTTCGGAGATATGGAGGCAATAATATCAGCATTTGGATTTGCAATAGGAGTTCTTTTCTTAGCTAAACTAGTTTCAATTCATTCACCGCTTGAGGTAGCAGGCTCTTCGTTATTTGTTTCTGGTTTAATCTTAATAGGTCTATTAATTGTGTTTGTTTCTATTTTTCAGCAGCAGATCTTTCCACATATAGAAATTTCTATGTTGATATCCCCTGTGGTAATTATAGCCCTATCTCTTTTCGCATGGCTTCCCTTTGTGGGTGCATTTTCTTATTCTGTCGGGCTTAGCAGACTAGGGGCTGCACTCACTGGAACAATAGGATCATCCAGTATTTTTTTGACTCTGGCATTACAAGTAGCTTTAAATGAAAGCGGCGAATTATATTCGAATTTGCCCCAAAACCTTCTTCTCGCGGCATTCGGAAGCATGATCGGCTTTATCGGAATATTCGTAATACACATGCATGATTACAACTATCGCTTCCGGAAGAGAACGAATAATTGAGGAAATGACCAAATTGTTAAAAACGGCCGATTGGAAACAAGCGATATTTTCATACTCCAGATTCAAAATTGTAGCTATTATTGAGCCAGTTTATCATCAACCTAAAAATTATGTCAAATTTGATTCACATCCCGACGGCTTCAGACCTCTTTGACTTGTTGAATTATAACTTGAGTTAATACTCTTCGAAATCATTGTGCAAAAATGGCAGTAACGGATAATAAGATTCCTTTAGCACCTGAGGACAACAAATGACAGATTTTGATGACTTTGAAGTCTCGCTTTATGGTAAAGACATACGACTTGTCTTTCACAATGGTGAGCAGGCACTCAATGAATTACAACGTTCTTTGGACTATATAGAAAAATTACGCGATCGGTTAAAGGCCAAAGAAGAAGATAAAATCCTCAATGATTTGAATTCGTTATCTGTCGGGCTCAAAATGGTTGAATCTAAGGTTGACGAGATATACCGTATACACCACACACTATACCACGACATCTTACGCCAACAAGGTGAATAGTTAAGACGAGTGACTTTCTAAGCGATTTCTGGAAGGGCTTTATTGTTGCGTTGGGTGTCTCAGGTGGTATCTTTCTATTTATAGAATTGACAAGATAACCTTTAAAGTTTATCCATCCATCATCCCCTCCCCTATTAGTGTTCTAGATTTTAAATTGAATAATTAGCCATTGTCGTTACAGACAGAACAATACCTTCATTCAGAATTGCAGTAGAAATGGAAAGATGGAAATGGAGGCATTCTCGGAATGCATTAGGCAAGAAGGAAAGAAAAATGTTTGATGAAATGAGGTCAATTGACTCTATTCTTGTTATTGCATTCCATTATTTTTAAATCATTAAAATAACAAGATAATATCTAATGGATAAAGAAAAAGTCAGAGAACAGGCTATAGAGGATAGTAATTCTAGATTCTATAAAGCATTTGAAAGTCTATCAATAGAAAAAATGGAAGTGGTCTGGAAACATAGCAACGATGCTATCTGTATACATCCTGGTTGGGAGATGTTTAGCAGTTGGACAGCAATCAGGGAAAGTTGGGTAAGGATATTTGAAAATACTAAGATGATAAAATTCTTTATCACTAACATAAAAATAAAAGAATTTGAAAAAATAGCAGTAGTTATTTGTTTAGAAAATATTGAATCTGTTATAGATAACGAAAATAGTATTAGAATGGGTGTAATTGCTACTAATATCTTTGAAGAACAAAATATCAACAACAAGAATCACGATAATGAATGGCTAATGATACATCACCATGGTTCTTCAATGGCAAATTACATACCTCCTAATCGTTCGTCGAACGCATGAGTTACAAGATTCGTGCTATTACTAGAAAATGAGAAAAGTTTAAAGCTTTCTAGTCCGTAGTACTACTAGGAATCCCAAATTTGAACCGATAGCGGCGTGGGTACCGACGGCTCCAGAACTATGATTACAGTACAGTATTTGCATTGTAGTAAAAGACATACGCAGTAACAAATGATAGTAAGTCTTCTGTATGGTAAGGGGCTTTTCTCGGCCAGCCCCGTATTTGGCCTTTCCCCTTTACCGCAATAGTGCTTCGGGGAACGGGACAGAAACCCGAGACACCATTTATACAGAAGATAATAAAGTTAAGCACTCAATAGTATAATACGATTACAATCCCGACGCCTCTAGACCTTATATCTCCTAGATTCCAATATATTTTGAAATATAAATGAACTTCCCGTATGGTTACTTTACATCCTATTAATAATTAGATTACTAAACTGAGAAATTGTAGGACAAGAAAATAC
>JBKPGB010000015.1:0-2947 GCA_046729135.1 Thermoproteota archaeon
TACTCTGGAATAACAATTGGCTCGACGATGAATAAATGGATCGGCTTTAAGGGCATTGTGTATAACCTGCCTGATGGTAGTGTTAAACTTGAATCTTATGTAGACAAAGATAATAACAATAATTGGCAAAAGGCAACAGAACTTGTAGATAGAGGGAATTGGGGGAATGACATGACGCATTGCAACGCAAGAACAGCTGGTGCAGCAATAACTTGGGGCTCTCCCATGATTATATTCAAGTCAAATGGAGTAACATATGATTTCAAGAAATTCTCTGCAAGAGAAATTGTTCCTCCAGTGTGAAGCAATAAGTTTTTGTTAATGCAAAACAAATGAATAGAGCCAGCGGCATATCTCTAAATAGTAAACTGTAGCTTTATCTTTTTACACCAAATTTCAAGAATCGCTTGAATTCTGGAATATCACGGCAGTCTACAGTAATAATATAGAACATTGATAAATTTCAGAATTGTGAGTATGCAAAAATAATAGTTAAGGCAAAAATTTAATCATCAAAAATTAATAGGCGAATTAACAGATTAAATTTATCAATGATACTAGGTTTTTGGATTCACTTTTTATCAGTTGTGATGAACCGGGATTAGTTTAATATATAAATATGAAGTAGTATATACCACCTTTTTATATGCCTAAAAACACCTTCTAAGTGTGCAAATTGCGGATCAGGATGCGGGGGGCGAAATTGAATTATTTTTCAATTCAATTAGATCAAAAGAAACTAGAAGCAAATACAAATCATATCTGAAAAAATACATGGAATTAGAAGTGATAGAAAAGACAAAACTTTGTTCTGAAAAAGATCCTAGAATAATTGAAAGGCAGATTATAGATTTTATCAACAAGCGAAAAAATGAAGGTATGAATTGGGGGCAATTAAAAACTATGTTGCTTGCATGCTGGCATTTTACAAGATAAATGATATTCGTTTGAATACATTCAAGATAAACAAGTTTATGCCCGAAAAAATGAAGGTAAAGAAGGATCGAGGTTATTTTCATGAAGAAATCTCAAAGATGCTTCAATTCTGTGATGAAAGGACTCGAGTAATAGTTTTGCTTTTGGCTTCCACTGGAATAAGGATAGGGGCAATTCCTACATTGAAGGTTGGTAATATAGACAATAGCAACAACAAGATAACAGTCTATGAAAATACAAAGTATGAATATCTAACTTTTTGCACACCTGAATGTAAACAAGCGATTGATTCTTACTTTGATATGCGTTTACGTTATGGTGAAAAAATTGATGAGGAATGTTTTCTAGTAAGGGAACAATTTGACATAAGGGATAAATTTGCTATTCGTAAATGTCGTTCTATCGCTAGAGAAACTTTGCAATGGATACTAAAAGACATTACTAAACGTTCTAATACGAGATCAAAAGCGGTTCATCTTGCTCATGGGTTTAGGAAGTTTTTCACTAATCAACTAAGGAAATCAGGTGTAACGACTGAAGTAAGATGGTTGCTTGAAGGTCACAAACTGAAAGGCAATGATCCTTACTATGTCAGAGCAGAAGTCGAAGAAATGTATCAAGAATATCAAAAAGCAATTAACAATTTAACAATAAATGAAGAAAACAGATTAAAGTTAAAGTTAGAAATACTTGAAGGTGAAAAGAACGAAATAACAACTCTGAAAAATCAGGTCAATGAGAATACTTCAATGTTAAGTGATCTGCTTGAATTAATCAAATTGAAGGCTAAGAATGACTTGGAAATAGACGACACTGAGGATCAAGAACAGGTAAATAAAATAAATTCAATTAATGAACGTCTATCACAAAAGGGAATTAAGAGTCATAAGTATCTAATTCCATCATGCTTTGAAAATAAAGAATCATGAATTAATTTTGCTCAGTTTAATGACTAGTCAAAACATAAAGTCATTATTTGTGCCAACTTCCTATTTCTGGGTCAATTACTGACTCAACAAACTTGGATGCTTCACTTTGTTCTTTAGGTTTGGAATATTGCGGAATCCATTTTATGACTTTCCCCCTACCTTTGTTATCTATCATAATATCGGTTAGTTCCCATAATAGAGTATGACGATTAATTTTCATCATAGGAACCATTTTCCTTTCAACTTTTTCATATGGCTTTATCTCCAATTCTATGTGATTCTTTTGGAAGTATTTTAGTTCCATGTCTGTTATACACTTTATCAGGATATGCAACACCCTGCAAGTCAAACATAACCTTTAGTTTGACATAATCATTTCTGAGATATATATAAGATTCAGATTCCTTATCGTTATCAGGATTTCCATATTCATCCGTGAATCCGTGATCCATTGCATCGTATTCATCCCTACATATTCGACATAATTCTGGGACGTAAGTCATGATTATTTTACGTCTTACAGACCTTGCTTCTTGAAAGATTTGTTCATAAGTCTTTGTCATTCCTAGTAAATACTATGTATTGACTAAATATAAATATAATGAACTTACTAAGGATATGCAATGAGTAAAACCATGATTGGTGAAGAGTTTGAATTCACTGTTCAAAAATGTGGAAACTCTGGACACGTTCGATTATCAAACAAGTGGATTGGCAAAAGAGTTAGAATAAAGGTTGAAGAGATTGAAATTGAGATTGAAACACAACATCAAAAAGGTTCAAAGAAATGAATGACAAAAAACCAATTAAAGATAAAGATCCAAGTACTGAAGAACTTATGGACAAAATATTTGAAAAAATCAATGAAGAATATAGGAGGCACCGTCTCACAGAGGCGGAATTTTATAACATACAGACAAATGCTTTGATTTGGAGAGAAATTCGAAAAATTACTAAAATTTTGGAAAATAAGAAATGACCAAATATTTTTTATAAGACTAGACTGGCTGGGGAGGATTTAGAAATATTTGTCCAAAGACTCAATGAGGTTGTCGTTGTTGGCAGTGTCAGCGTAAGCAAAT
>JBKPGB010000016.1:0-1492 GCA_046729135.1 Thermoproteota archaeon
AATGCAGCTTAGACAATTCTACTTTTGCTGACTGTACCAGCCCGCTAACATTCCCTAATTTGTTAAGCAACGGTCCTCATACATTTAAGGTAAGGGCACTAGATAATTCAGGAAATAATGATAACTCTCCGGAACTATTTAGTTGGAATGTCGATGTAACGCCACCTGATACAACTATAAACTCAGCTAATGATGGTAACAACAAGACTGTGAGCAACGGTGGCAATGGTACATCTAGATCCATCACGTTTACCTTCACAGGTTCAGACGTGGGTGTAGGTGTGGATCACTTTGAATGTTCTCTTGATGGGGCATCATTTGAATCCTGCGCCAGCCCTGTCCAATTTAGTAATCTTGCAGATGGATCTCATACTTTGGAAGTAAGAGCTGAAGATAAGGCTGGAAATGAGGGTCCTACTCCAACCGCATTCATATGGACCATAAATACGACACCGCCAAATACTTCTATTAATTCAGTCACCGATGGCAATAAAAATACAGTTACTAACAATAGCAATAGTAAATCCAATATAGTGACGATCGCGTTCTCAGCAGTAGACGCTGTTGCGAATGTGGATCACTTTGAATGCAGTATAGATAACTCTGGTTTTGCCGATTGTACCAGCCCATTTAGAATCCCTAATTTATTAAGCGATGGTCCTCATACAATTAAGGTACGGGCAGTTGATGATTCAGGACATGCAGACCCGTCACCAGCACTGTACACCTGGAGTGTAGATACTTCAGCACCAACTACAAATATCACATCCACTACAGATGGTAATAAAAACCCCGTATCTGCTGATGGAGGTACATCATCTACAGCCATGATATTTACCTTCTCAGGTACTGATACAGGAGTAGGCTTGGACCACTTTGAATGTTCCATAGACGGAGCAGCATTTTCAACATGTGCCAGTCCGGCACAATTTAATGACCTTAGAAGCGGTGCTCACAAATTGCTAGTTAGAGCTGTTGACAATGTTGGAAACCAAGGAACAACTCCAGCATCATTCGGATGGAATGTCGATGCGACGCCACCTGATACAACAATAAATTCTGCTAATGATGGTGACAACAAGACTGTAGCTAGTGGTGGTAATACTACATCTACATCCATGACCTTTGCCTTTTCAGGTTCAGATACAGGCATGGGCTTGGACCACTTTGAATGTTCAATAGACGGAGCATCATTTTCTACTTGTGATACCCCACTCCAGTTTACCGACCTATCAATTGGAGATCATTCCTTCGAGGTCAGAGGCGAAGATAAGGTCGGCAACAAAGGTCAGATGCCTCCAACATTCTTATGGACTATTACATCACCTCCACCACCGGCGCCTACTACACCCTCGCCATCAACTCAAAACATTACAACACCAATACCTCAAAACATTACAACACCCCCACCAATACCTCAAAACATTACAACACCCCCACCAATACCTCAAAACATTACAACACCCCCACCAATACCTCAAAACATTACAAC
>JBKPGB010000017.1:0-25205 GCA_046729135.1 Thermoproteota archaeon
AACAGTGTAATAATAACGAGTGCGCTTCCGTATGCAAATGGAGAGATACACCTTGGTCACATTTCTTCTACTTATCTGCCTGCAGATATATTTCGCAGGTTTCTAAAACTGAATGGAGTAGAAGTATTTCACCTGTGTGCATCAGATGATTTTGGTACGCCCGTACTTATTGAAACTGAAAAAAAGAGGACGAAACCAGAATTGTATGTAAAATACTGGCATGATAAAGACATTGATGATTTTAACTCAGTAGGCATAGTTTTCGATTCTTTTTCACAAACGAGCTCAGAAACGAATAGAATGTTTGTCCAGTATGTCTTCAATGTATTAAAAAAAAGGAGGCTTGTTTATGAAAAGGAAGTTGTACAATATTATTGCGAAAAAGATTTGAAATTTCTGCCAGACCGCTACGTAATCGGAAAATGTCCTTATTGTGGTGCAGAGGATCAGTATTCTGATTTGTGTGAAAAATGTGGAAGAATCCCCGAAAAGATACTAGATCCAAGGTGTGCTATTTGTGGAATGCCACCAGTCAAAAAAAAGACCAACCACTACTTTTTCAAGCTATCCAAATTTGAAGATGTTCTTGAAAAGTGGTTAAAGGAAAACAAATTACTTCAACAAGATGTCAAAAAATATGTCCTCAACTGGATTGTAGAAGGGCTCCAAGACTGGGATATAACAAGAGATATTTCTTGGGGGGTGAGTATTCCTATTACTGGTAATGAGAAAAAAGATAAAGTATTCTATGGGTGGTTTGATAACCATTTATGTTATATTTCCTCTCTTATTGAACTATTAGGCGACATAAATAAAGCAAAAGAAATATGGAATAGTTCTAAAATATATCATTTTATTGGAAAAGATATTGTTTACCATCACTACCTTTTCTTACCAGCAATTAGAATGGGTATGAATGAAGAATACAAATTGCCGGATCTCATCCCAACACGTGGGCATCTTATGCTTCAAAATAATAAAATATCAAAGAGCAGGAATTGGTATATTGGGTTAAGGGAATTTGTAAATCTATTTCAAGCAGATTATCTTCGGTTTTACATAGCGTCAATTTGCAGCTATTCTCAAGATGATATCAACTTTGATTGGAATGATTTCGAAAAAAAGATAAATAATGAGTTAATAGCAAATATTGGTAACTTTGTGAATAGAACATTAACTTTCATTAAAAAATATTTTGGCAATGTGATACCAAATCCAAATGAGTATGATGAGGCAGATAGAAAATCATTGGCGGAAATAGAAAATATTGGTAACACAATTGGTGGTTTTATTTTAGGTAACGAAATTGATAAGGCATTAAAAAACATACTGAGTTTTTCCTCAAGGTTTAATCAATACTTTCAGAAAAAGGAACCTTGGAAAAACCCTGAACAATCAGCTGCCACACTTTTTATTTCAATTAACGCCGTACGGTCTCTCTCCATATTACTTGCTCCGTTCATACCATTTTCGGTCGAAAAAGTTTGGAAACAAATGTCGTTGGAAGGTAGCATTTATGAACAGAGTTGGAAGACAATTGGATCAATACTTTTGAACCCAGGTCATAGATTAGGATATATTGAACCAATCTTCAAGAAAGTCGACACAGATAAGATAAAAGAGCAGGAAAATAAACTAAATAATAGTTAAAATTGGCCAAATCAGGATTAATGGTAGGAAGATTTCAGCCATTTCATAACGGTCATCTCACCCTTGCGGATCAAATATTAGAAGACTGTGAAGAGCTGATAATTGCTATAGGTAGCTCTCAGTTTAACTATACATTTACAAATCCATTTACGGCAGGCGAGCGAATTTACTTCATTCATGATTCTTTAGTGGAAGCAAAAATTGATCTTAAAAGGGTATACATTGTGCCAATCTTGAATTTAGAAAATAATGCAATCTGGGTTCAACATCTAAGATCTATGTTACCTATGTTTGATACTATATACTCTGGTAACAAATTCGTACTGGAGCTTTTGTCCCGTAGTTCTGAAACCTTTGATGTTCTCACTCCTAAATTTTATGACCAAATTAACTGTAATGGAACCAACATTAGGATGAATATTGTTATGGACAAAGAGTGGAAAGATTATGTACCAGATGCGGTATATCGTATAATTTCAGAGCTTGACGGAACACACAGAATAAAGGTCTTGTTTGAAAGTCAAAGAGATGGCGCCGATGAAATTAAACAATATCCCGACATAAAATAATTAAAGAATAAAATGCTTCAGGATATTCCATGACAAAGGGACTAAGGGCTTGTCCAGTTTGTAAGAACTGTGGAGCCAAAAAATTTTCAGTAATATCAAACAAAACAAGTACCGTAATCCTAGAATGCAAGAATTGTCAAGTTAGAATAGAAATTTGATAGTGATTCCTCGTTTTATTTAACTCAAATGGGATTAGACTTTTTATAGAATTCCTTGTTAATTTATGGTAAGAAATTGGAGAACTCACAAGAACTTTATCTTTACACTAATGATTCCTAAAGTAATAACACATGTATTGTATCAAATATATTTAAGAATCTGTATTAAAATAGCAATTGTCAGTTTGCTTATTAACAATTTAAAAAATTTGAATTTAATATGTTTAAGTATCGTTTTCTCAGTATTCCTATTTCTGATGCAGTTTGTAAATGCTTCAACAAACGTATCATCGTACATATTCTCATTAGAATCAAAACCATATGGATTGACATTAGAAGAATGGGCTACAAAATGGTGGCAATGGGCATATAGTCAACCAAAAGGTAGCAACCCTTTAGTTGACGATATAGGAGGAAATCTCTGTAAGACAGGACAAGACAATGAAAAAGTTTGGTACCTAGCAGGCTCATTGGTTAATAATTCTGAGGTAAAAAGATCTTGTACTGTTCCGTTAGAAAAAGCAATCTTGTTTCCAGTCATAGTAGCAGAGTGTTCTATTTCAAAGCCTAACTGGTGGAATAATTTGTTTGGAATTGACATGGAAAAACTATGGAAAATATGCAATGCACAAATAGTCAAATTGAACACAAAAGTTGATAACCATTCAGTAAATCCAATATACGTTAAATCATCTAAAATGTTCGAATTAGTATTTCCTGTTAATAATGTAAAGGATGCAGATCCTGGTAAGACCCAATCGGTTAACAAAGGATATTGGTTAATGATTGAGCCTCTACCTGAAGGAATACATAATATAACATCTTTCGCAGTAGATAGTCATAATTTTAGATCAAATGTAACATATTACTTGACTGTTAAATGATATTTCATATCCTCTTCTTCAGGACCTTCCCATGGTGATAAGAATACTTGTCTATCTCCCACTAAGAAACATAATATCTCACTATCTCAAACCTCGCCTTTTCTTTATCAATTTTAAATTCTATTTTGTCAAGATTTTCTTGTACCTCATATTTAAATCTTAGAAAGATTTCACTATAAAATAGTATGAAAGTTTTTACTATAAAATAGTATGAAAGATTTTACTATAAAATAGTATGAAAGATTTCACTATAAAATAGTATTTTTTCAAATTGCTAATGTCACCTTAAAGGGGAACAACCATTGTATCCTTCAGAAGGAACGGTAAAAGTAAATATATAAGCGGAGTGACATAGCACAATAATGTTGACGGTGTTTAGGAAAAAGGAGGTGATTTAGAAGATTGTTTAAAAGACTTAGATTGTTCATAATTTTAGCAGGTTCAGTATTGACAGGCGCTTTGACTATAGCTGCAATAACACAATTCGGAGCTGTAGAAGTAATGGCCAGACATAACTAAATTAGACACAATATGTTCTACAATAACAGCGAGACCATCTTTGGCAAGTCTTATCCTGACTGGGTAGTCAAATGGTGGCAATCATGGGGCTATGCAGATTGGAGAAGAAATATGGGCGATGTATTCATGGTACCGGCTAAAATGCAGAATGACGACATTAAGGAACGCTCTTTTAAAATAAATAAAGACAAGCCAATCCTTCTGTCAGTCATAAACTGGATTGGCCCCGATTTGAAAGAAGCAAAGGAAGAAATCGACATTGTAGCAAAAGAGAGATTAGATGTTAGTCTAGATGGAAAGCAGATAGGTCAGGATTCAGCTAGAGTCGTGACTCCTTTTTTTAAGCTACGAGGAAAGGATTACGTAAGTGATGGCTACTGGTTGTTTTTCAAGCCAAATGCTCTAGAAGAAGGAAGACATGAAATCAGCTCGTATGGTTCATGCAGAAGCGGTAAGATTCAGATTGCTATGAATTATCATCTTTCCATTTCCTAGCTTAACTCAGTCCCAGGATTATTTTTATTTTATTTTCTATTATATTGACTCTTTTCTAGCGGGTTTTAAGACATGAATTAAACAAGCTATTTTTATCATACTTATTTTTATTTTAGATTATCTAGAGAAATAAAGGGAGCTGCGACTCTAGTTGCTAGGATTCAAAGTAAAATCAAAATACGGTGTAATCATTATCGCTCTTGCTAGCGTACTTTCTATTTTAATAGGTGTCAATATCTGGCTATATTATAACAGTATACCTGTGACAAATAGCACAAAAGCATTTAATGTTACATTATCAGACTGGACGGCAAGATGGTGGAAATGGGCGTTTTCCTTTTCAGGATATTACAACAACCCACTGCTTGACCCGAATGGTACGTCTGTCATGAAGTTTCAACCTCCAAATCAACCAGTGTTTTTCCTCTCTGGAGCATACAATTCAGTAGGAAATAGGACAGTAACAATTCCTGCAGATAAGGGAATCTTGTTTCCAGTGCTTAATGGAGAAATATCATTTCTGGATTTGTCAAATGCAACTACCCAAGCTGATTTGAAGAAAGCACTTGATTCAGATATTAGTGCGGCAACTTATATTGGAGCAGAATTAGATGGTAAGGAAATACAATTCCAAAGAATACAGGCGCCCTTGTTTGACATCAATTATGCTAAAGATAACATTCTTAGTACCAACAATAGTGGCCCTACTCAGGCCGTTTCTGATGGATACTGGATATATTTAGAACCAAACTCAATTCCAGTAGGTGAACACATCCTTCATATCAAAGGAGAACAGCCATTCTATCGTTCAGAAGTAACGTACAAACTAATTCTACAAGCGGAGTCGAATGGCACAACAATGTTGACGGAGCTTAAGAAATGAAAAGGAATGTAAAAATGATGATTTAGAAGGTTGTTTAAAAGACTTAGGTCGTTCATAATTTTAGCAGTTTCAATACTGACAGGCGCTTTGACTATAGCCGCAATACCATAATTCGGAGCTCTAGAAGTAACGTAATGGCCAGACATAACTAAACTAGGCAGGATATGTTCTACAATCACAGCGAGACCATCTTTGGCAAGCCTTATCCAGACTGGTAGTCAAATGGTGGCAATCATGGGGCTATGCAGATTGGAGAAAAAATAGGGGCTATGTATTCATGATACCAGCTAAAATGCAGAATGACAACCTTGGCGAGAACCGACGTCATATGATATGGTTATTCAACCTTAAAAAGATATGTAAATTGTGCAGAGTTTACATTTCCAGCTCCGCTAAGAGTAGTAGGTTCCACACTATTTTGGTAATAGACTGTGTGATTTCCAGGTTGAAGAGGTTTTAAGAAAACAAACCATCCGTGTGCTGCTCCGGGAAATGTGCCATATCGTTCAACTATAAAATGACTGTTAATTGGAACTGTAGCGTTGAACCCCTTAGTATACACTTCAGTCACGTTGTTACTAATATTTGTCTTGTAATCTAGGGCATCTAACGTTGCAACAGGAATGCCGTCCACCTTTACTTGTCCCTTGACTTTTCCCAAATCAAACCCTCTGGCGCAGTCTGATAATTGTTTGAATGAGTAAGTTTCAAAAGCCTTTGTTCCCTGGTCACATTCTCCGGTCCAAATCGGAATTAGTATCGCTGCATTATGGGATATTGTGCATTTCTGATTCCAAATACCTCCTGCAGCTGTATCAACTAACATAACCATAGAATTTTCCTTGTGGACCAGGCATCCATTTTCATTTAGGCCAAGAAGGTTGTTTGATTTCGGGTCTTGTGGAATAGACAAGTCCCATTTCCAATATTTCGCTACCCAATCACCATAAGATATACCAAATGGGGATTCACCTTTCGAATAAAAATTTACATTATATCCGGTTACTACGGGCACAGTAATATAGTAAGTTGCTGATAAAGATAGTAAGATGTACAAATTTAAATTGATTGTACTATCTAGAATTCTAACCATTTTAGCAGCTATGCAATGTGAAAAAAAGTTCCTTAAGAGTATTTCCAATATTATCATTACTTGTTTGAAATCAAGAAATCCTATCTGCCTCTTATACCGAATTGGATAATTAAAACATGCTTCGATTCAGCATAACCATTAGTAGAAAAAGGGCGTTGATGGTAATTTTCGCCGCAGTATCAATCATGATTATTGACTCAACCATAGTCAAGTATATAGCATTCAGTACTCAAGAATTTCCCACAAGTACGAATGTCAGTATCTTTTTCAGCCTAGCGTTACTATTCATTGGAGTTTCCGTTGTAATACTTGGATTTATTGCAGGGAAAGAATCAGGTTCTGAGTTAAAAGGTTCCCTAGGAATAAAAAATTCTTACTTTATTATTTTCATGATTCAAAGTTCACTTATTGCCATACTCGCGATAATAATGCTATCAATAGCTGTTTCCCAAAATTACAACATCCTCTCACTTTTTGCAGCCATTTTCGTTAGTCATATCTCCTCATTATTCTTCCTATTGCTTCTGGTGCTGAGTCTAGTTGTGTGGATTATGGTAAGAATGAATAAACTTCTCTTACTATATTCAGTATCTTTTTCGTTACTGGCTTTATCCTTAATAATTTCACTCTTCTATGCAACGAACGTGTTAATGAATCAAGCGGCATTGATAAAACCATATCCGATTCAAAACAGTTTGACTGCCCTTCCACGTGCAGATTTAGCAATTCATTTCGGACCTATACTGGATATTATTTCTATACTATCATTCATATCAGTATGGATAGTATCGGCATTCCTACTTAGTACATACGTCAGGAAGATTGGAAAGGCCAAATATTGGACGATCATAGCATTACCATTAGTTTATATCTTGTTTCCATTTGAGATATACTTTTTAAACATATTTCAACCTTTAATATCTTCTTCTCCGGTATCATTTGCTCTAATAAATTCTATAATTTTTGGAGCAACTAAACAAATTGGTGGCTTATTTTTTAGTTTTGCTTTTTTGGCCGCTTCTGCTTTACTTGAAAAATACGTAATTCACAAGTACCTGTTGATATCTGCCGTTGGTATGGCGATCCTTTTTGGTTCAATCGATATAAATTCATTATTGTATGCTACGTATCCGCCATTTGGACTTGTAACCATTTCATTCATGGCAATTGGATCATACTTGGTATTTAATGGCATATCCAATTCTGCAGTACTTGTAGCTAGAGATAAAGTACTGCGAAAAGAATTTTATAGAAATGCAATGAGTCAATTGGATCTTCTAAGAGTGATCGGAGTGTCACAGATGGAAAAGGAACTCATAGATAATTACAAGTCCCTTGAAAAACGGGTTAAACAGCCTGA
This sequence comes from Thermoproteota archaeon, assembly GCA_046729135.1. Classification (GTDB taxonomy): domain Archaea; phylum Thermoproteota; class Nitrososphaeria; order Nitrososphaerales; family Nitrososphaeraceae; genus TA-21. The sequence goes on from JBKPGB010000017.1 coordinate 7,612, forward strand.
GATAACAGAGAGACGTTTTGAGAAAGATAATGTGAGAGACGCTTTACATGGATTGGTTGATGATCTGGACAAGAATGATGTAAGAGAAATTTTGCACGACGTGTTGGATGATGTTTACTCAAAGTCTAAGTCTAACACTGATATTGAAGGCAAAGATGACTTTCATTAAGATTTGATGAGTAACTGATAGTATTATACCCACTTTTATTCCCGTATTCATTTTAAATTTTTTAGCGGCTGTCAAGGGCTCATGTAATTTGACGATTAGGAGGAACGTAAAAATTAGAAATAGAAATAAGAAGGAGTTGACTAGGAGAAAGAATCTTTGCTAACCATTAGAAAATCTAACTTATTATGGTCTATTTAGTCTTGCTATAAATATCGATATAGAATATGAGTAAGTATGACAGCAAAAAAATGGTTTGACAGTGATGTTTCTTTGGAACAAGTCAGAAACAAGACAATTGCCGTAGTAGGGTACGGTATCCAGGGAAGAGCTCAAGCAAATAATATGAAAGATTCCGGATTGAACGTTATAATAGGATTATACAAGGAAGGAAAGTCATGGAAAATTGCCGAAAATGATGGACATGTTGTTAAAGAAGTAAAGGAGGCCTCTAAATTAGCTGATATTATTCATGTACTTACCCCAGACATGGAGCAGGCTAATGTATACAAGAATGAAATAGAACCAGGTCTTTCGGAGGGAAAAGCACTTAATTTTTCTCATGGAGCAGCTATACACTGGAAATGGATTGTTCCTCCAAAAAATATCGATGTAGTAATGGTCGCTCCAAAGGGACCTGGTCAAAGAGTACGAGAATTGTACCAGGAAGGATTTGGTACACCCTCCTTGATTGCAGTCTATCAAGATTATTCCGGAAATGCTTTAAACACTGTATTAGGATTAGCTAAGGCCATTGGAAGTACAAGACCAGGAGTGATTGAAACCACATTCAAGGAAGAAGTTGAAACAGATTGGTTTGGAGAACAAGTAGACTTGTGCGGTGGCGCACATTCTCTGGTACTCAATGCCTTTGAGACGCTAGTTGAAGCCGGTTACCAACCAGAGGTAGCTTACTACGAATGTCTGCATGAGCTAAAACTAATTGTTGATTTGATATACAAATATGGAATAACAGGAATGTACAACAGGGTTAGTGAAACTGCAAGGTACGGAGGTCTGACTAGAGGACCAATGATAATAAACAACCAAGTAAAAGAGAACATGAAACAAATCTTGAAGGATATTCAATCAGGGGAATTTGCTAATGAATGGTCAAGTGTTTACAAAAAGGACGGGAAGAATTCTTTTGTTAGATTCATGAATCAATTGGAAAAAAGCCGATTAGAGATTGTCGGTGAAGAAATGAGAAAGATGATGTGGAAAAACGGAAAATAGGATTTTGGACTGTTAAAATCAGAGTATTTCAAAATTCACATAGCCTTTTCTAATTATATTTTGTAGTCAAGTTGGAAATTTGATATATCTTTTTGGAATTATTGTTTCCTCGCGGTGAATAATGCATAACTCATAGTTCATGTTGACTATTTTCATACGGCCAGACTATCTTTTGTAGAAAGAAGTCTTATCTGTTTTTGAATTTCTACAAAGTTTAATTAGAAAACCTGACCTGACTCGGTAGCATTGAGCGCAAAATGAATGCATTACTGACGATCGATTTTTCAATAAATATTACGATAACTCTAATAAACAATAATGTCCAACATGATAGGCGATGTGTGATTGTTAGTGCAATATGAGAACATCAAGGCGGACCGGGTTTAGTTTTGGTTAACAATGAAAACCCATATGAAATTTCTAATGGTAAGCATGTAATGCTCTTATACGGAAAAGATGAAGACCGCGCTGAAGCAGCTGCTCATTGGATTAATCATGCTCTTGAGGAGGAGCAGCTATGCATTTACGCATCCGTATATGCTTTTGACACGTTGAATATTTCAAGCATTACCAATTTATCTACCAAAATAAAAAATTATCAAGAACATCTAGACAATAATAATTTACAGATTATCAACTTTCGACCCTACTATGAATCTGCACTTGGCAGAAACCTAGTGCTATTTGAGAATCTAAAAGAAAACCTAGAGAAGTTAGTTCGTAACCTTGTTGTAAAAGGGAATAAAGACAAAATAATTGTATTTGCTGACGCTGCATGTTGTCTGTGTGAAAATAGATCGTTTGGTGAGTCGGAAATACTAGAAAAATGGTGGCAGGAAGTTCATAATAAATGGGTCAAAAATAATTACCATATCACGGTAATTTGCCCTCACCCTCATCTTATCTTGCAGAGAGAAGAGGACACAAAATCCAAGATTGCAAATTTACATAATTTGATGTTAGATCTAAACAATTATGATCTTGATCATTTGGGTACAAGAATTGGACAAGAAAATGATATGCGAATTCTTGTTGTGGAATCCGATCCTGATTTAATGATCCTTTATACAGAATTTCTTGGTAAGAATGATATTGACGTGGTTGTGGCGTCAGAGGGTAACGAATGTTTATCTTTAGTAAAGGAAAATGATTTTGATATTATTATTTTAGACACGCATCTATCTGGTAATATTGAACCAATTGATCTATCAAAAGCGATATATCGAATCAACCCGGGACAAAGAATTATCTTAACAACTACCAATCCACTTTATCGAACTACTGCAATTGATTATTATAGAATAAGAAAGGAAGACATCTTGGTAAAGCCATTCATGTTATCGAATCTACTAGATGTCATTGAGAGAAAATAAATTTTTGCAAATCCTCAACTTTGCATTAGTCAATATGTCCTTTTTTTGCTTTGATAAGAATTTGTAATTCATGGCAACAATCATGTAGAATTTTTTGTGCTTTTTCCTTATTTTCGGCAGATATTATAATTCCTCCGGGACCAATTTTACATTCATTAAGTTTTATTGGGATATCTACATGAAGGATTCGTCCAATAAATTCTAATAATGAAGGATACGTCTTGCTATTCTTATATACAAACGAAGCAGAATTTTTGGTCATTAACACCTCTTCTTCTACAGGAAATAGTAACTGGTTTTCCATCATGGTTTTCAAGATTTCCTCTTCTATTTTTGTTGCTTCCAATTTCATATTCTGATTCCGTGCAACAATTGCTTCATATGCCTTCTCCTCTAGCTTTTCGAAATCCATAATAAGTAATATCAAATGGTATCAATAAAATGTTGTCATAGTTATTGGTTACAGGATGTTGTTACTATGAAGATTATTACTAAAGTTTTAAAGATGATCTAAAGATTTGTCTCTCAAGTATTTCTCATATTCAAAGAGTGAATTTTCTTGTGAATCAGTTTGAATAGACCCTGGTCTTAGGTTCCTGATTCTAGTTATGGCTTCTTTTGCACTGAGATTTTCTTTTTTTAATAGATAAGCCCCAAGTATCGTTCCTGTCCTTCCTTTCCCCGCTGCACAATGAACCAGCACCGCTCTTTTCCCTTCAATTTCATTTTCGATAAATTTTACGGTTGATTCTATCTCTTCGATAGAAGGAGAATGATAGTCTTCAACTCTTAAATGCAAGTAATTAAGTTTCTTAGTTATTCTATCTTTAGAATGTGAAGACTTAACATCGTCAACGAATAACCACTCCGAAGGTAATGGGAGTTCTCGGACTGTTACAATAGTGCCAATTCCGTGATTTACTAGCCACATGAATTGATCGAAAGTTAGAGGCAACCCACTTCCTGCAAGCACATTGTTTATCACCCAACTAAAATTTGTAGGACGGGAAATGAATTTACTGTAAAGCCATCGATAAACGTCCCCAATAAGAGTCATTTTATAAGTTGAAATTTACTGAATACCAAATTAGATTTAAATCTTCATCACCTTCTCATGGGCGATTTTTACACGTGTTAATCATTATATCTCAATCAAAAAGGAAAAGCGAAACTAAATATAATTTAATTATTTCCTGTCCATCTAGTCAGATATTTGTAACAAAGCGAATCATACCTATAACAATTGTAAGCTATATGTCCTATGTTGCATTTAATATTTTGTGACAAAAAATTTCAAATGCAAAGAATGCGGCTTGTTATATCCTACACAAGATGATCTAGATTTACATTTTAAAGATATCCATAAAGAATAGCATGGTTGGTTTTTATAGCTCATTTAAATGGTAAAACGTTAATGCGAGTTCTGATCTCTATTATGATTTCGGATTAAACACGTACTGTTCGTTCCCAACAAGAGACTAAGATATAAAATTTGTTGCAATATATGTTATTTTTTTAAATTATTATGAATGAATTCGATAATTACGTCAAGTGGTGTTCCTGGTCCAAAATTACCCCTTACCCCTTTTTCTTCAAGTATCTTTTTATCCTTACCCGGTATGACTCCTCCACCTATCAAAAGTACGTCATTAACACCGCGTTCATGTAAGAGATTTGCAACTCTGGGAAATAATGTTAAGTGAGCGCCATTCAACAAACTCATTGCAACGACATCAACATCTTCATCAATAGCAATCTTTGCGACCTGTTCAGGGGTACAAAATAGTCCAGAATATATTACCTCCATTCCAGAATCTCTGAGCGCTCTGCATATTACTAATGCTCCACGATCATGACCGTCTAGCCCTAGTTTAGACACAAGAACCCTTATTGGTTTTTTTCTGTCATGTCTAGATGTATACATATATCTTAAAATTTATAGTGGAGGTTTAAAATTTTTTGTCAATTTCAGCATGCAATATACTGGTAACTGTGCAAATACAAGTAACTTTTAATACTTAACTTTGCACCTAAATCATTCTTGTCGGAGCTAGTAGCTGGAATACTAAAAGGAGACAAAAGATCAATTTCAAGAGCAATCTCCATAATTGATAATAATGAACCGGATTCGGTAAAAATAATTCACGAGATTTTTAAGAAAACAAGGAACGCCAAAACTATAGGCTTTACTGGATCAGCGGGCTCTGGTAAAAGTACCCTAATAGGAAGATTGGCAGCAGACTTTCACTCTCTTGGATACAAAGTAGCAGTTATAGCAGTTGATCCATCAAGTCCAATAACTGGCGGTGCCCTGCTGGGAGATAGGGTGCGAATGATGACAATTAGTGACGAAGTTTACGTAAGGAGTATGGCATCAAGGGGTGCTGAAGGTGGCATTACAAGATCTCTTAGAAATGTGGTCAGAATATTGGATGCAGCTGGATATAATCTGATATTAGTAGAGAGTGTAGGCGCAGGTCAGCTAGAAATTGAAATCTCAAAGGCTGTCAACATTACAGTAGTTATCTTCAATCCGCAAACCGGCGACAGCATACAGGCAATAAAAGCAGGACTAACTGAAATAGGAGATATCTATGTGGTAAATAAGTCAGATTTGGAAGGAGCTACAATATTATACAATATTATTTTTGATCTTGTTGGTAATAATAAAAAATTGGTGTTTAAATGTTCAGCAAAGCTGAAAAAAGGAATAAAGGAACTGACAAAATCCCTCGTCAAATTATTAGATGATGAGAAATATGAGGCAAGGGAAAAATTGATACTAGAGAATGAATTGAGGGATATGATTTTAAACGTAATTAAAGAAAAATCTATTGAAAAGATAATGAATAGTCAAGAGTACAAGAAACTTGTAATCAAAATACTAAAAAAAGAAGTTGAACCCTACAACGCAGCTTTAAATTTTGCTAATAAGATTATTGTATAGGAGATTGAGGAATGACAAAACAGGAGATAAAAAAAATCAAAACTGATTCAGGTATTCCTGTAAAAAGAATTTTTTCTTCAAAAGATCTTGTGAAAATCAAGTATGACGAGGAGGAAGCAGGTAGATTTCCGTATACAAGGGGACTTTATCCCAACATGTATCGAGAAAGACTTTGGACTATGAGACAGTATAGCGGATTTGGAAGTGCGGAAGAAACTAACAAGAGATTTAGATTCTTGTTAGAGCATGGACAGACAGGACTTTCCCTAGCTTTTGACCTACCAACGCAAACTGGAAGAGATTCGGACAATCCGTATTCACAGGGTGAAGTAGGAAGAACTGGAGTTGCAATCAGCTCCATCGATAACATGATGACTTGTTTTCAAAATATTCCTCTACAGAAAGTTAGTACTTCGATGACAATTAATTCAACCGCCTCAACTCTATTGGCTCTTTATATCGTAGTTGCAGAGTCTCAGGGAGTCTCATCCGACAGCTTGAGAGGTACTACGCAAAATGATATCTTAAAGGAGTACATTGCACGTAACACCTACATTTATCCTCCAAGGGAGTCAATGAGAATAATCGGTGATATGATTCAGTATTGTTCAATGCATGTACCACAGTGGTACCCAATAAGTATCTCTGGTTATCATATGCGTGAAGCAGGTTCAAATGCAATCCAAGAATTGGCTTTTACATTTGCCAATGCAATAGAATATATCAATACGTGTGTTTCAAGGGGATTAAAAGTTGATGAATTTGCTCCGCGTTTATCGTTCTTTTTCTGCTGTACTATGGAATTCTTCGAAGAGGTAGCCAAATTTAGAGCAGCACGTCGTATCTATGCAAAAATAATGAAAGAAAGATTTGGTGCCAAAAGTGATAAATCAACTCACTTGCGTTTTCATGTTCAGACTAGCGGTGAATCCCTGACAGCACAGCAAGTGGATAACAACATAGTGAGGGTCACACTCGAGGCCTTGTCAGCTGTATTGGGAGGATGTCAATCATTACACACAAATTCTAGAGACGAGGCATTGGCTCTTCCAACTGAAGAATCGGTTAAGGTAGCATTAAGAACTCAACAGATTATCGCTAATGAAACAGGAGTAATAAAAACTGTCGATCCTCTCTCAGGATCGCATTATCTTGAATATCTGACATCTGAAATAGAACAAGGAGTTGAAAAATATCTCAAGAAAATAGAAAAGATTGGTGGATCTCTAGAGGCAATAGAAAAAGGTTTCTTTCAGGAGGAAATAAGGCGTAATGCTTACCAATTAAAAAAAGAAATAGATCATAATGATCGTATAATTGTAGGTGTGAACAAATTTCAAGATCAAGACGATGTCGAACCAAAATTGAATACCATAGATCCTGAAATAGAGATACGTCAAGTCAAAAAATTAAAAGAATTCAAGAAAAACAGAGATCAAACTAAAGTAAGTATTGAATTGAGCAAATTACGAAGATTTGCTGAAAAGCAAGACGAAAATCTGATGCCTCATATTATTTCTGCTGTAAAGGGTCATGTTACATTAGGAGAAATAAGCGATATTTTTGTTGATATTTTTGGCAGATATGAACCAAAATTCTCATTTTGATGGTGGTCTGATATGAGAGTTGATCATGTAGCCATAGCTGTGAATAATGTTAGTGAAGCGTTAAAGAACTATGAAAAAATTCTAAAAATTGATAAAATTGACATTGAAGAAGTTCCGACAGAAAGGGTCAAAGTGGCTATTTTGAGATTAGAGGATACGAGAATAGAGTTAATGGAACCAACTGCAGACGACAGTCCAATAAAAAAATTCTTGACAGATCGTGGTGAGGGAATTCATCATATAGCCATTACTGCAGATAGCATTGATAATGATGTTGAAAGAGCAATTGCCAATGGCACTAGGATGATTGGAAACATTAGAACTGGTTCATATGGAAGAAAAATAACCTTTATCCATCCAAAATCAATGAATGGTGTTTTGACAGAATTCTGCCAAGCTGCATTTGATGATAAACAATAGCAATTTCTGACTGGTCGGAAGGCGAATGGTACATGAATCGTGATGGATAAAAAATATTAAATTTTTTTAAATTTAATTACTATGCAAGTCGTCTAATTGTATGTACTAAAATTACTATTGCAAATCACATTAACAAGATTAGGATAATTACGAAATTAGTTTAGATACAAATATTTTTGTAAATTCGTCCGTATGCATGTTACCACCCATATCGATTGTTTTTATATTCTCTTCAAGTAGACTTGTCAATGTCTTTTCTATTTTTTGTCCTAAATTAATAAGACTACCTCGCTCACTATTCTTGTTTTTGTTGGCCAACCACTCAAACATCATCTTTACAGATAAGAACATGGATGAAGGATTGGCAATATTCTTATTTGCAATATCAAACGCAGCTCCGTGAACGGGTTCAAATATAGCAAATTTTTTACCAATATTCCCTGCAGGAGCCAATCCTAGGCCACCAACAACTTGTGCAGCCTCATCTGACAGGATATCTCCGAACAAGTTTGTTGTCAAGATTACGTCAAATTTTTCAGGGCCTCTAATCAAATTCATAGCGCATGCGTCAACATACGATTCACTAAATTCTACGTCAGGATATTTCTTTGCAATATCCTTACTAATTTTAGAGAACATAGCATCACCGACTCTCATAACATTTGACTTGTGAACACAAACAACACTTTTTTTATCATCTCTCCTTAACGCTTCTTCAAACGCATATTCTGCGATTTTTCTTGACGCTTCTGCGGTTGTTAATCTTAAACCTATCACGGCATCATCTCCTATGGGAAATTCCCATCCCAAATAAACATCCTCAGTATTTTCTCTGACAATTACTAGATCCACAGATGGATGCAGAGTTTTTACATTTGGGTACGATTTTGCCGGCCTGATATTAGCATAAAGATCAAAATATCGCCGTAGGACAAGAATTACATCCGCTGCGTGTTCTCCTACAGGTGCCTTAAGACAAACATCTGATTTTTTAATACTATCAAATGAAAAATCGGGCAGAGCTTTATCGTATTTTAACAAGGCATTGTCTCCTGCTTCTACCTTAACTATATCAAACTTAATCTCAGAATAGTCACTAATCTTTTCGAGTAGTATCCGTCCGGAATTGGCAAGATCAGGACCAATTCCATCACCATTAACTAAGGAAATTGCATATCTCGTCAATACATATGACCTAAAATAAATAGATTTTAATTTTTTGAGTACAGTACCTTTCTTAACATTTGTTTATTTATTGCATCTATCATTGCTTCCACTGATGCCACTACTACATCTTCGCCTGATTTTCGTGAAGAAAGAACGTTACCATCTAGATCTTCGGTCTTTATAGTAACTTCTGCCATTGCATCTGATCCTCCTGTAATAGACTCAAGGCGAAATTCTCTAATGCGAATATTTGCCATATCTACTGCAATTTTTTGTATTGCTTTAAGTGCTGCATCTACAGGACCAACACCAGTTTCTGACGCCACCAAGTCTTTTCCATGTGTATTCAATCTTATTACTGCCGTGGGAATGATATTCATGCCGGTAACAATATGAAAATCATAAAGCTTGAATTTCTCTTCAAATTTGGTACTGCCCATTACTTCACCTGCAATTGACAGGAGTTGTGAAGTAGTAATCGATCTACCTGTATCAGCTACGTCTTTTTGCTTTTCAATAATTTTATGTAACTGTTCCTCGTCAGGTTGAATCCCAAAATCACTCAAAATTGCTCGAATCCCATGCGCCCCTGCATGTTTCCCTGCCTGAAGCCATCTTTTTCTACCTACTAACTCCGGGCTAATTGGTTCATAGGTTAGGGGATTATTTATGATGCCGTGTGTGTGAATGCCAGATTCATGTCCAAAGGCATTTTCTCCAATTATCGCCTTATTAGGTTGAACTATAACACCCATTGTATTTGATACGAATTTTGAAATTTCATATAGCAAGTTTACTTTAATATTATGTTTTTTAGAATACAGACATTGTAATGCCATAACTAGTTCTTCTAGAGAAGCATTTCCTGCCCTTTCACCTAGTCCGTTAATGGTAACATGTGCACAAGCTGCTCCTGCATTAATTGCAGCAATAGAGTTTGCTACTGCAAGACCAAAATCATTATGGCAATGAACACTAATTGGGTTATCCATCTTTGATCTTATTTCCTGAACTAGTGATCTAATATATTCTGGGGTCGAATATCCAACGGTGTCCGGAATATCTATCCTATCTGCCCCCGCTTTGGTCACTGCCTTAAAGACATCAATAAGGAATTTCCTATCAGATCTTGTAGCGTCTTCTGCAGAAAACTCTACTTTTAATCCATGAGTCTTTGCGTACTCGACTGCCCATAATGCTTTTTCCAGGACCTGTTGGCGAGACATTTTTAATTTATATTGCATATGAATATCCGACGTCGCAATAAAGGTATGAACATAATTGACTCCGCAGTCTATTACTGAATCTATGTCTGATTGAACAGTTCTCGCCAGGGCACAGACTTCCGTATCTAATTTCTGTTTTACAATATTCTTTATTCCTTCCTTTTCGCCGTCAGATACTACTGGAAATCCGGCTTCGATCGTATCGACCCCCAATTCCGAAAGTTTAATTGCAATATTCAATTTTTTTTCTGGAGTAATAGAAACCCCTGGAGTCTGCTCACCATCTCTTAATGTTGTATCAAATATCCTTACTCTTTGAGATTCCATGCATTATTCTCCTCGCTGAAGTGCTGAAACACCAGTCCGTGCCATCTCAACGATTTCATATTGTATGATTAGATTCTTAAATGCATCTATTTTATCGGGTGTTCCGATAACTTCGACCGTTACAGATTCCTTCCCAATGTCCAAGATATTCGCTCTGAAGACATTTGCAAAATTTATAATTTCATTTCTATTCGTAAAATCTTTCGCTCTTATCTTTATCAGGGCTAACTCTCTATAAACAGTATTGTTTACGTCTAGAACCTCTACTTCCACAATGTCAATAAGTTTTCTTAACTGTTTCACTAGTTGGTCAAGAATAGGTTCGTCTATCCTTGTTGTAATTGTCATTCTGGACAAATCCGGTTTTTCTGTAATCCCTACTGTTATACTTTCAATATTGAAACTTCTTGCGCGGAAGAGATTAGTGATACGAAATAGAACCCCTGGTTTATTTTCAACCAGAGACGAAATTATATACAGCGGTTTGTTCCTGTATTCTTTTGAGCTCATATATCATGCACCTGTTATCATATCTTTGAGTCCAGTACCCGGAGCAACAAAGGGATAGACGTCCTCCTCGGGATCGATTGTAATGTCAATCACAGTTGGAACGTCAGTTCGGAGTGCGCTTTTAATCGCTTTTTCTAACTCTCCCATTGATTGTGCTTTCAATCCATTTGCCCCATATGCTTCTGCAATTTTGACGTAATCAGGACAATTTTTCTGATGAACGCCCATGTATCTTCTGTCATAAAAAGTCCTCTGCCATTGAGCAACCATTCCTAACATATCATTATTCAACAAAAATACTATCACAGGTAGATTTTCTAACACAGAAACTGCTAACGAATTTTCAGTCATATTAAATGATCCATCACCTGCAATATCTACAACATGTACATTTGGTCTAGCAGCCTTTGCTCCAATTGATGCTGGAAAGCCAAATCCCATTGTTCCCAATCCAGTTGAGCTAAAAAAGGTGCCAGGTGAAATAACATCAAAGTGTAGTGAGGTCCACATTTGGCACTGACCCACTTCAGTTGTTACTATAGACTCTGGAGGCAACAATTCTCTCAATTTTTTCAGTGCTTTCCTAGCAGTCAATTCTTTAGGGTAATCTTTAATATTTTGAGAAAAATAATCGATGAGCTCTTTCCTTCTCTTAAGCCAAGGATTGTCACTACTTTTCTTAGTAACTACTTTTGATAACATCTTAACCATAGTTCTGAGTGCAGATTTTACATCACCAACAATGGCAATATCTACTGACTTGTTTTTTCCAATTTCAGCTGGATCTATATCGAGATGTATGATATTCATACCCTTACCAAATTCATCGAACCTTCCAACCGAACGATCTGAGAATCTTGCGCCAACTGCAAGTATACAGTCTGCTTCAAGTATAATTCTATTTGCTTCGGCATGTCCATGCATCCCTATAGGGCCCATTGCTAGAGGATGATTTTCAGGAAATGCTCCTTTGCCCTTAAATGTAGTAACAACGGGGGCCATAATTAGTTCAGATACTGCCTGAAGTTCGGAGAAAGCACCTGACAAAATTACTCCGCCACCTGCCATAATAATTGGGCGTTGCGATGAGACTAATAGTTCAACGGCCTTTCCAACATTAGATAAATTCGGATCAACTGTAGGCTTGTATCCCCTCACTTTTATGAGATCTGGAAATTGTATTTCAGTAACGTCCTGTTGCACATCTTTTGGGATATCAATTAGAACTGGTCCAGGTCTACCACTTTCTGCAATATAGAATGATTTTTTTACAACCTCTGGAATCTCAGTTGCAAATCTGGGTTGAAAGGCATATTTTGTGCATGGATTAGCAACACCAATAATGTCAGTTTCTTGAAAGGCATCTTTTCCAATCATGTTCAAAGGTACTTGTCCAGTTATTGCAATTAGCGGTGAAGAATCTGCATAAGCAGTAGCTATTCCTGTAATCAAGTTTGTTGCTCCTGGTCCAGACGTCGCTAAACAGACGCCAGCCTTCCTCTTTATTCTGGCATAACCATCAGCCATATGAGCGGCAGATTGTTCATGTCTTACCAAAACGTGCCTAAACTTAGCGTCAACGAGTGCATCGTAAATTGGCAGATTTGCGCCACCTGGAAGTCCAAAAACTATGTCAACACCTTCTTTTTCCAGGGAATACATTAGTGCTTTAGCACCACTCATCTCAGACATTGTACGAATATTCATTGATACTTCGTATATATACTCGTTGTCACTTCAATTAGACGCATCTGTTTGGTTTGTCAGTTGTGGCTCTTACACGAAGAAAGGTAATGTATGCGAATTACTTGTCTATTGAAATTTCTTGTAAAGATTAAAGTAGACATAATTAGTTTCAATTGATCACATGAGATCCAGTCAGAATAATGATCGGTTAACTGAGGAGAACAAATACATCAAACTTTCACTGGATTTTTTCAAGAGATACATTAGTGAAGGAAATACTATAGGACTGGGCAGTGGTAGCACGGTAGAAAGAATTGTCCGCAATATTGGGCTCTTGAAATATAAAGATTCTTTGGAATTTATTGTAACGTCTCTACAAATAAGAATTGTATCCGAATCCATGGGGTTAAAAATAGTGGATCAAAACAAGAATGCAATAATTGATGTTGTCTTGGATGGTGCTGATCAAATAGATTCCGATTACAATATGATAAAAGGAGGTGGGGGTGCTCTCTTACGGGAGAAAATCCTAATTTCATCTTCACAAAAATTTGTAATTGTTGCCCAGGCTAACAAATTTGTTGACAAATTTACGATCGCAGTTCCCGTAGAGGTTACTCCATATGGAAGAAATTTTGTAATGAAGGAACTGAAGCAAATTGGAGGTTTACCAAAGTTGCGTATGTTGGATAAAGGTTATCCATTTATAACTGAAAATGGCAACATAATTTACGACACGTTGTTACCAAAATATGATAATTTAAAAGAAACTGAAAGGGACATAAAAAATATTCCGGGTGTCATTGAAGTGGGATTATTTACCGATCATGCTGATTCTTATTACAAGATAACTGGCGAGAACGATTTCGAACTTGTAAAGCCCAAAAGAGGCTAATCACTAGCAAGTAGTTGACGATGGTATTTCACATTCTACCTTTCAGTGCCTAGTTTTAAACCATAAACCATATTTCTTACTAAATTTTTAGACAAATTTTTCATATCTTCTTTCAGCAGATATGACAAAGTCAAATGGATTTAATGAAATTCCGCAATTCTTGCATATACTGTTAATAGGCTTTAACATATCACGAACAGATTTTAAATTCGACATTCTATTGTTCAAACTCCCACATTTGTTGCAAACCAATTCAATATTGTAGTATGACAATGGTGAATTACTCATAATTAGGAATATCTTTTGTTAGGTTAATTAGTTATGACAAGAAAAACTAATTCCTATAACAATCATCAGTTACAATTAATTATTTTTTTGAGTACTTTCCGGGCTTTCGAGAAAAGATGCTCCTACAACCCTCACAGCAAAAATAGTATTTCTTTCCATCATACTCATGAATGGTGGCCAGGTCTTCATCCATTTCTATTCCGCATACGGGATCAATGGGCATTATGTTCTAATAGATATCATTTCTATTTATATTGTGGTCCAAATATAATCAACCTTTGAATTAGAAGTGCTCAAAAAGGTAAAGTTCTGGGAAAATGGCCATTAATTTTTAACTAATACTAGATATCACTCAAGTTTTTGCAAATATTTTAAAATATTTAATTAGAAAAACATAAATAATTTATTAACATAAAATTTTCGTTGATAGGTGAGACGCAGCTCCGTGCCAGGAGAACAAGAATTAAGATTTTGCAAGCTATTGTAGATAGCAATGGCGCAGCCCGGTTTTCTGAAATAAAATATGCGACTGACCTGTCTACAGGTTCAATCTACTATCATCTTGGTAGAATGGTTCGATATGTAATAAAAAAATCAAAGCAGTACCACATCACCAACGAAGGTTTAGAATTATTACGTGAACATAATGGAACCACTGCAATAAGATAGATTTTTACCACATTATAGCCAAATTTTTATTTGTAATTATCATACGTTATTATATTTTGTTGTCGTCGTACGCAGAGAGGGTGTTAAAGAGGAATTTAAAAAAAATTGTGAGTAAATACCTTGATAATTCGTTACTTTTGTCCGGTGGATTAGATAGTAGTGTCTTATGTTACTTGATGAGGCCTAAATTAAGTATTGTAACCTCCTTAGGTCCCAACTCACAAGATCTAAAATATGCTAAGAGCATAGCAAAAAAATATAGTCAAAATCATATTGAGTGTGTTGTTGATTTTGAGGACATCATTGGAATAGTCCCGAAGATAATTAAAACATTCAAGACCTTCGATCCACTGGAAATAAGAAATTCTTCAGTTATTTTCTTTGGTGTGAGGGAGGCGAAATATCATGGTTACGATGGTATAGTTACTGGAGACGGTGCAGATGAATTATTTGCTGGATATAATTACCTTCATAGATATTTTGCAGATCTAAGAAAATTGCAGGAAATTTTAATTGAACTGTGGAAAATAATGAGATTTTCTTCAAGAAAGATAGGAGAGACGCTGGGAATAACCGTCAATACTCCATACCTAGAAAATCCACTTTTTGATTTGGCAACTTCAATTGACATAAATGATAAGGTAGGAGAATATAAGAGTAAAAAGTGGGGAAAATTCATTTTAAGGAAAGCCTTTGAAAAAGAACTTGGACCAACAGTATGGAGAAATAAGATGGCTTTGGAAGAAGGTTCCGGATTTGAAGAAATTTCAAATAAATTTGGAGATCTTATTGATCATGAAGAATTTGAAAAGGAATCTAAAATTGTTGCTCTCGATAATGTGATTGTCAGAGACAAAGAACATCTCTATTATTATAGGATCTACAAATCATTTTTTGGATGCCCTGCCAAAAAATCGTGTGATTCAATTCGGTGTTTGTTCTGCAGTTCTTGTTTATCATATCCGAAGTATTGTTATACTTGCGGAGCTTTCCCACCTGTTTGAATCCACTATTATTCTAATTGCAAAAGCTGTAAACGTCTAAATATCTTTTTTTTAGGAAATAAATCATGGCTGGCATGGGAGACAATCCATTCAAGAAATGCATTAACCCTACATGTAATCTTACCTATGAAATTAATAACAACATACTTGTTTGTAAATGCGGTTCATTTTTGGACATTATTTATCAAAAAAATTTTTCTCGCGAGCTAATCCAAACATTCTATCAACGTAGAAACCATGGGGGAAACATCTACAATGAGAGTGGAGTATGGAGATTTCGAGAACTAATTAACTTTGCCAACCTGGATACGGAAGATTTTGAAGAATGTTCCAAAATTCTGGTTTCACTTGATGGTTCTGAAGGCAGGCAATCTAAACCTTACAAAATGAAAAAGGTTTCAGAATATTCCCTAATTGATAACGATTTCCTTCTATTACAACCTGAAGGTTACAATCCTAGTGGTTCATTTAAAGACAATGGAATGTCGACTGCTGTGACACATGCAAAAATGATAAATATGAATAAAATCATCTGTGCCTCAACAGGAAATACGTCAGCATCTGCCGCAATGTATGCTGCAAATGAAAATATTGAATGTGAGGTGTTTGTTCCAAAAGGAGAAGTGGCGCCTGGAAAACTTGGCCAAGCATTCCAATTTGGTGCACAAGTAATTGAAATTGATGGCAATTTTGATGACGCTCTAGCATATTCACTGAAAGAAGCCCAAGAACTAGGTGCGTACACGGTAAATTCTATTAATCCATTTAGGATAGAAGGGCAAAAAACAATAGTATACAGAGCTCTAGAGTATCTTGACTGGAATCCACCGGATTGGATAGTTTATCCTGGCGGTGCATTAGGAAATACTTCTAGTTGTGGAAAGGCCATAATGGAACTATACGAAGCAGGATGGATAAAAAAAATTCCAAGATTACTTGTGGTAAATGCAGAAGGAGCTAATACCTTTTATGAATTAACCAATGGATTGTTTAGAGGTAAGAAACTAATATGGAATAATGGAACACCTGACCTGAGTCTAATTAATGAATATTATGATGAAAAAGACAAGAAAGGTATCAAGCCACGTACCAAAGCCACTGCAATACAAATTGGTAAACCTGCAAATTTGATAAAGGCATTAAGATCAATACACTTTACTAACGGCATTGTTACACAGGTTTCCGATAAGGAAATGAGTGATGGAATGGCCTTAGTAGGGCTAAACGGATTTGATTGTGAAATGGCCTCGGGTGCCGTTCCTGCAGGAATAAGGAAGTTCAGGAAAGAGGAGATCATAAAAAAGGACGATATTGTAGTAGGAATTCTGACGGGTAAACAAAAAGATCCCAGATTGTCAATTGATTATCATTTAAATCAAAGCAACAGATTTTCCAAACCCCCAGTTGCAAAATAGGAATGTCTCAAGATTTTCTAAAGTTAAACTACATCACAATCATTGATGAAATTACAAGATTTATTACAGAACAAGTAAAATCGAGGAAGAAAAACGGTTTAGTTATGGGACTTAGCGGAGGTCTTGATTCTTCCGTTTGTCTTGTATTAGCATCAAGAGCCATTCAAAGAAATAGAATAATGGGACTGATTATGCCAGAAAGAGGACTTACACCGAAAAAAGACATTGAAAATGCTCGTGACCTGGCAATGGAGATGAAAATTAAATATAAGGAAATTCATTTTGAATATGCAAAAAAAATTTTGCTAAGCAACTTGCCAAAGGACAAACTAACCGCTGGAAATCTTTCTGCGAGACTGAGGATGGCATTTCTATACCATTATGCAGCTATTAGCAATTATCTAGTTCTAGGAACTTCGGACAAGAGTGAATTGTTGATAGGATATTTTACCAAGTTCGGTGATGGTGCAGCTGATATACTTCCTCTTGGAGGACTGTACAAGAGCCAAGTCAAAATGTTAGGAAAGCAATTAGGACTCTCAGAACAAATTGTGAATCAACCAAGCAGCCCTAGGTTTTGGAGAGGCCATGTAGCAGAAAAAGAAATTGGGCTATCATATCATGAGATAGATACTATCTTGCAATGCTACCTAAAGAA
>JBKPGB010000018.1:0-4193 GCA_046729135.1 Thermoproteota archaeon
TCAAGTCTTTTGTGATATTTACTCCTCGTGTAACATTCATGTATTTATTGTAAAATACGTAAAACGAATGGTCGTATGCTGCAGCAGTAAATGTAGGCATGACTACAGCAATCCTTACTCCTTTACCAAATTCTCCATTATTAGAGCTGTCACTTGGTGTTGATATCTCACTCTTATTTTCAGAGAATATGTAATTTTTGTTTGGCAAGATCTGTGGTTGTTTTCCTGGGATGGGTAAAGTTTCATTTGAGTTTCTCATATTGTTCATGATAGATTGAGGCGAGTCGTTCAATGATGATGCATTCATTACTGAAGTATTAGTCCCTGTACCCAAAAGTGATGGTGGGGTATAACTTGAACTTGAACCTGAATCAGCAATGAGCTGTGGTTGAATACCAGAAACTACAGAGATCTCACTCTTATTTTCAGAGAATATGTAATATTTGTTTGGTAAGATCTGTGGCTGTTTACTTGGGATAGGTAAAGTTTCATTTGAGTTTCTCATATTGTTTATGATAGATTGAGGCGAGTCGTTCAATGATGATGCATTCATTACTGAAGTATTAGTCCCTGTATCCAAAAGTGATGGTGGGGTATAACTTGAACTTGAACCTGAATCAGCAATGAGCTGTGGTTGAATACCAGAAACCACAGAGTTTGCATACGGCAATGAAAACAAAATGAAGATCATAATAGAGACTATCATAAATTTTAGACAGATTATTGGCACTTGCCTTGGCTTTGACATCTCTTGTAATCTTAATCTATAATTCTAATGTATAAGATAAATAAGTTTAAAATAACTTAGTTCTATGAAACTGTTCAAAAATCCATGGCACCTACATGAAGAGCAAATGTTAAAAAACAAACATTTTAAGTCAAGTATTAGCAACTGCCTGCTTCAGAATGTCAAAGTACTTGGTGGTCACCATATCTCCATTTAGGGTTACTGTTATGAGATTGAAATCACGTGAAGAATCAGGTATATGACTCCAATTCCAAAAAGCCCATCCCCACACACCAATATCTTTGAATTTTTTTGTCATTATGTTTGCGTCAGTTTGGTTCAAATCACTGATCTCTTGATTAATCTCCTTAACTGTCTTTCCTTCAACGCTAATATGTTCCTCGCGAGAAACATCATTCCATTCTCCAACGTACAATGGCACTCCACTAATTTTGGCTACTCCCGAAAGTAAGTTTATTTTTTGCTCAGCATAACTTCCTGCAGTAGGTTTTCCGTATAAGGAAATTTTGAATACTATATTATTCTTGTTCTCTGGTAACAACTTTGCAATGTTTCCCAAAGTCATATTTATTTTCAAGTCGTGAAACACAACAGGGATGGTCATATCGAAGACTAATGTCTTGTTCGTTATTTTTCTGAGTTCGTTAGCAATTAAAGTATTATACTTACCGATTTTCTCCCATTGATCCGCACTTTGGATCTGAGGCTCGTTGAAGATCTCATAACCCAACGTACTTCTGTGATTTTCAACAGTTTCTATTATTTTTTTTAAGAATCCGATCTGAAGGGTCCATCCATCGATACCTCTATTGTCTGTTATATTGTGATTCCACCATTTAGTCCACCATTTAACGGCAGAAGGATATCCTGGTGATCCACCTGAACCAAAGGGGTAACTTGTGTTATCGTTAAAAAGTGAAGGTGGAAATCCATCTCCTCTTACAGGATCGAGCCAACTTGAAGTATGGAATTGGTGATTGTCATAAATAACATGTAATCCCCACTTATCTGCCAGTGAGGCCACTGTTTGTAGTTCCTTAATAAAGGATAAAGGATCTTTTTCATATGCTTGCCAATATAAGACATCTCTGATATGATTCATCCCTGCACTTGTGATTAACTTGAAGCTATCATTGTAATAATTATCAGGAAAACGAATAGAAGACAGGTTCTTAGGGATGGTGCTAGAATACAACCCTTTCATATTTACCCCTATGAATGAAACATTTTTCTGATGTCCTGGTTGTGCGTTTACCTTATTCATCAAATCAAAGTCAATATTAGGAAAAAAAGATGAAATTATGAGGCAATTAACTATAGCAAATAGTACAGTCTTAGTGACTGTAAATTTGTGCAATGATAAATTTGAATAAATCAAGATTAGAAGTATTTTTAATCGTACTTTTCGATATAAACGTGTCTCAAATAAGTTGAAATCATAGTTGTAGATTCTAGCCAATTAAGCAGGAAATACATTTATTCAAAAAATGATGAAGAAATTATAGATCTCTAAGTACTAATAGTACAAAAGTAAATCAAATCGATTTAGATTTAAAACTATGAATATATTCTCTGATAAGGTAAAAGTTCAGAAACTAGTGGATAGTGATATGGCCAGGGCGGACATTAGTCACGATAAATCATCTAATTAAAATCGGAACAGTATTTTACCATTTTACTATATTCTCAGATTGAAAGTCAAAAAATTGGTAGGATGAGCCGAAGTGAAGCAAGAAAATTATTAAAACAAAGATAACTGGTGGGAGGAGCTAATTTGATTATATGAACAAAGACAACCAAATAAACCCACCAGTTTCTTTTGTCCGTTAATTTCATGTAGAACATACTATAAAAAAATAGAATAACCAATCAAGGAGGGGGGGTAGTACGGGTTAGTTCCGCCCCGGCTTCGTCCAGTGTGCATTTTTTATAAAAATGCTAAAAATTAGTGTTAAACATACGAAATTTTAATATTTGATCATTACAGTTGACTTGGGCACAAACTATAGTTGATAACAACGATATAATATATCTATTAATGCCAACTTGAGATGTGGAAGACTTATGTAAAATATGTAATAAAAATGAAATAGAAATATATCAACTTGACACTGAGGTTTGTTTCGACTGTTGGATGAATCAAACTAATCCCGAAATTTAGGTGATCTAGATATTAATAAAAAGTTTACAAACTTTAATTTCCTGTATATTCAGAAATTCCAAAAATGAATACAAGTTCATTATGTATTGTGTAAAATTATTTTCTAGAAAGAGTTATGTATATATACTAAATAGACTCGCAAGTTTCATTTAGGTACTCCTTGGTAAGTAACGGAAAGATTGTCTTTATTAGATTTTCATTATTGGCAGCAGTAATCGGAATTTTGTCAATTTCCTCATTTGCTGGAATTGGTTTTATACACAGCTTGCTTGCAACATCTATTGGCACAAATGGATATTATGATAAAGTAGTAATCTTAAATTTTGACGATGGTCGACTCAGTCAGTACACAAACGCTATACCAATTCTTGACAAGTATGGATTTAAGGCAACATTCTATGTGGTATGCAACTATATAGGAAAGAAAGATGGATACATGGACTGGAATGAAATAGAAACATTGCATAAAGAAGGACACGATATAGGTTCTCATAGCATGAATCATGTACGCTTGGATACATTGTCAAAGAAAAAGGTAGAATATGAAGTAGGCCAGTCAAAGAGATGTCTTCAAAAGCATGGTATTAATGCTACAAGCTTTGCATATCCGTTCAACGGGGGCTCCGATGACAAAACTGTTGTAGATATAGTCGCAAAGTATTATGAATTTGCCCGAACAGGAAATGATGCGCTTACTTACCTAAGATGCGACGGCCCTAAAGTACAACCAACTCAATCTGATTGTAGAACATACACTGAAAGTAATGATCTAACCTATGCCAATAGATACACCGTTAGAGCATGGAGCCAGGACGCAACAAGAATCGAAGATTCGGCCAGCGACAATGTAATGGAGGATAAATTTATCAGGATTGTCGATAGCCAAATAAAATACAATAATGCCGGAACGATAAAGGCAATTCCTATAATAATTTATCATCGTGTGGGTGATACCGGAGATAGTTACAATACTGACATAAAACTATTCAATGCTCAGATGAAGTATCTACACGATAATGGTTATAAGGTAATAACGATGGCTGATCTTGCATATGATGATAAAAGTAACTATTTGTACCTAAAGGACCTCAAGTCAGAAACTGAGCAGCCACTCAAAAAAGTTACTGCCCCAACGATAGCACCAACCACAAATGCTACAACAAATGTTACTGCCCCAACGATAGCACCAACCACAAATGCTACAACAAATGTTACTGCCCCAACGATAGCACCAACCACAAATGCTACAACAAATGTTACTGCCCCAACGATAGCACCAACAGG
>JBKPGB010000019.1:0-7318 GCA_046729135.1 Thermoproteota archaeon
TATATCAAGGAACCCTACATTGATACCTAAGTCAGTCAAACCTTTTCGTCCAAAATTAAGCTGACTTCTTATAATATCT
Source organism: Thermoproteota archaeon (assembly GCA_046729135.1). Taxonomy (GTDB): domain Archaea; phylum Thermoproteota; class Nitrososphaeria; order Nitrososphaerales; family Nitrososphaeraceae; genus TA-21. Next base: position 80 of record JBKPGB010000019.1, read on the forward strand.
ATAATATTGAAATGAGTTTTGGCGTTGAAGCCATATTGAACTGCTGCCATCCTCTCCTCCCTTAATGTAGAAAGCAACCTTAGTTCTCTTTCTTCATGAATGGCTCTGCTCAAAAAACCAATAAAGAACTCAGCCATTGCCATCAAGCTTTTTGGAGTGGGCTGAACAGACATAATTCTAGTCTCTACACGATAAGAATCAGTACCAATACGAATTCGTGCATCATCATGTCTTTCTTTCTCCAATGTGAAATAATCTTTCGTCGTATTTTGTTCACGCGACGTAATATAGTCTATATAATTTTCAACCCCGTCAAGATATTTTGGGATCGCAGGGAATCCTGAATTCTGTTGTTCTGATTGATCGTACAGGTGAATTCTTGGTTCATGTAATGAATATATTCTTCCAGCAAAGAGTCGGCTGTTAGCCCCAAGTACAATTGCAGAGGGCAATATATTCAAAATATGATTGAACATGATTGCAGTATTCTTAGGATTTTTTCCTTGGAGATGGAGATGAAATCCTTGAATCGCTGTAGCGACGTAAGCTGCTCTGAATTTGTTACCGTCAATTTCAACATCTGGAAGATTGTTCTGCCAGGAAGCCATCTTATTATATCTTGGTTTGTCAGTTATTGTACCTTCTTTCATGATTTCAGGTGATGGATTGGCACCAAGAAATACTGGAATGACCTCCTTCTCCTTATACACTTTTTTTATGAATTTATTCAGATTTTCCATAAAATTTTCGAATACAATATTGAGATATTCGAGATTGTCCATCCCTACCGGAGATGTCTTATATTCAAATTGACAGCTGCCATACTCATAGTCAATTTCATAGATATTTCCCTCAAGTTCTTTTATTAATGGCTCTGCGTTAACTGGGGCTCCCTTTTTGTCAAGTAAACATGCCTCAATCTCTACTCCAACCCTGAAGGTTTCATCGATTCTATCTGCATCGTGATGAACACGGTCTCTTAATTCCTGTACCTGTATTTCTCTAGAACGATCCAATTAAGCTATATCGTGTTTGTTGAGATTTAAGCTAAGTGGTAATAAAATAAAACAAAATAAATGAGAGGTTACCAATTACAGTATTTTACCATGATTTAAGTTACCGTCGAGATTCGATAAGAAATGATTTACCAGGAACCGGTCAAGATAGAAAACCTTTGATTGATAGTAAACACAAATTCGAATTTATGAGATTTATGGGTAGGAATGGAAATATCTATTTGTTACAGCATAGAAAGTCTCCACTTCATAGACTCGGTAAGGAATACTTGTTGTTGACAAGAAAGTAATAGTTCTAACACATCACAAGTTACAACATCGCCAAATCGAGCAGTTCAAAAAGAAATCTGGACTAATAATCAATATTGATTTGGAAAACAGAGCAAAAGTTAATCAAATATTGCTTAATAGACTATTGGTTGAATAAGATATGCAATAAGGATATTCACATAAATATTGGTACAAGACTATTTCCATTAATAATCTACAACTATATGTATCAATTACATTAAGAGATTTAATGAAATTGATCAGTTTCGGAATACATTTACCCATGATGGGATTTGTTCAAGGGGAGGCTATTTCAAGAGAGCACGTAATCTCATTTGCACAAAAGGCAGAAGAGTTAGGATACGACTCATTGAGTGTTAATGATCATATTGTTTTCAGAACGGGTTGGATTGATGCAATGAGCTCCCTATCGGCAATTGCTGCTGTTACCAATAGAATAAAAATTGGTACATCAATACTGAACATAGTTATAAGGAATCCAGTTATCTGCGCTAAAGCTTTATCAACAATAGATATCCTATCTGCAGGCAGATTATTTGTAGGCTTGGGTCCAGGGTCATCTAAAGAAGACTATGATGCTTGTGGAGTTCCATTTGAGGACCGCTGGAAGAGGTTTTCTGAGGCCCTAGAGGTTATTCACGCCCTTTGGAATGAAAAAGGTGAGCCTGAATCGCAGTTACTAGATTATGATGGTAAATACTATAGATTGAAGGGAGTATGTATTGACCCTAAACCATATCAAAAACCTCGTCCTCCTATCATGATAGCAAGTTGGGGTTCAGAACAAGGCCTAAGAAGGGTAGCAAAATACGGGGACGGTTGGATGGCTTCAGCTTATAACATTACACCAGACAAATTCAAAGAAAAGTGGCTGCTGCTTCTGAATTATAGAAGAGAGATGAATAAGGATGTGGAGTCATTTGAAAATTCTCTCATGACAATGTTTGGATATATAGATAATGATAAAGAAAAGGTGCAGAGGATGGTAAAAAATTTACTGTCACCATCTCTAGGAAGGTCCGCTGATGAACTGAATAATTTACTCCTGTTTGGTTCTCCCGATCAGTGCACTAAAAAGATTTCTCTCCTTTACGAATCAGGAGTAAAACGTATCCATTTCTGGCCAATAAATAACTACCTACAACAAATGGAGATATTTTTTAAGGAGATAGCCCAGAATTTTGGCTAGATTATTTGCCGAAGACTACTCGACAGGTTAGGAGAAGACAAGAAATAAGATGAACTTTACTCTGAAAAATATTTCCTAAACCGAAAAACAAAAGGGTGATAGCAACCAGGTATATTGGTGAGCTATGAAATTGGCTTTTTAAATGAGGCAGACTGTATATTTAATTAGTAACATTATTCACCTCATCAGTTTCTAGTATTTATATAATTATTAATAAAATGTTGTAGACACTATCTGGTTCATCGGAATTGGAACCATGCATGTATTAGGGTTCTACTAACTTCTATTTTAGTTTTATTTATAGTAACGATTAGAAATTGCATGATAAAAAAATGATTATTTTTTAGTTACGATATGAGTTTACTTCGACTACGGCTTGCGGTATTCCCTTCTTTAGGTCATCGAGGCTCATTACTGGATGAAGCTCGACATGAGCACCCATTCCACTAAACAGAGGTTCAACCAAAACTGGTATCTGGTCTGCACTCTGTATATCAACGATGAAGGTAGCTACTCTATTGCCATCGGCTTCAAAGAAATATGTTGCTTCAGCATTTACTTTGTCTATATATGTCTCTAGTTTACTCAAAAGGTTTGGATCTTGCACCATTAGATTTCCGGCTTCTGTAGGTATCTTTGCACTTATTAGAAATCTCATCTTTTCAGGCCTCAATCCAAGTAGCAACCTTACGATTGGTCAATAAGAAACGCGATATCAATTCAACAATTAGATCACCTTCTTCTTCTAACGCGAAATGTCCAGTATTCAACAAATGAATTTGCACGTTCTTTAGGTCAAGTTGATAAGGAATAGCCCCCTCCTTAGTAAATATGATATCGTTTCTGCCCCAAACTACAAGTGTGGGTGGTTGATACTTTCTAAAGTACTCCTGCCATTGAGGATATGACGGAGGATTAGATTTGTAGTCATAGAATAGCTGAAGCTGGATTTCATTGTTTCCTGGACGGTCAAGTAGCAACTGGTCATGAATCCAATTGTCAGGACTTATTGCATTTTCGTTCTTTACGCCGTGTGTATACTGCCATCTAGTAGCTTCGAGAGTAAGAAATTTCTTAAGAGCACTCTTGTTCTTCTCATTGGGCTCGTTCCAATAGGCCCTGAGCGGCTCCCAGAATTCTCCTAAACCTTCATCATATGCATTTCCATTCTGCACTATCAAGGCTTCTATTTTCTCAGGATGTTTGACTGCAAGACGGTAGCCTACTGGTGCACCGTAGTCCATAACGTATAGGCTATATCTTTCTAATCCTATCTGCGTTACCAATTTATCTATGATCTCGGCAAGGTGGTCAAAGGTGTACTCGAACTTGTCTACAGGAGGCATGGAGCTATATCCAAATCCGGGATAATCCGGCGCAACCAGATGGAATTTGTCTGCCAAGGCCGGAATGATGTTCCTGAACATGTGCGACGATGTTGGGAATCCATGAAGTAGTAGGATTGTCGGTGCCTTCACTTTGTCTCCAGCCTCTCGATAGAATATTGTCTGACCATCTACAGTGATGGTTTGATTTTTGATTTCTGTCATGTATAAGATATCTAGATATCAGTTATTTAATTGTATCTGAATTAGATATCTAGATATCTTTAATAATGATAGATGAATAGTAAAAGCATGGTAAAGGACCTATTCGTTAGGGATTTCGATGAAAAACTTCATGCAAAAGCGACCCAGATTGCCACAAATGATGGCATAACTTTGGCATCAATCGTAGCAGATGCTGTTGATAAATGGATAAAAAATCATGAAAAAAACCGACACCGACACACTTTAATATTGTATGATAATGAGACAACTTTGAATAAATTACTTGATGAAATCGATAAATTGGCCTCAGGTAATTGGTTCAAGTCCTCTTGCGGTTCAGCAAAACACTATGGCATGCAGTATCTCAACAAAAGACGGTGGTTTGATGCAACTGCCGGTAATTATGACAAGCTCTTAGAAAATCCGCAAGAAACGGGAAGCAAGGTATTAGAGATAATTGGAAATAAACTAGGCAACAAATTTCCTCTAACAGTTACTTTTTTAGTTGAAGACCTTGCGCGGGAAGAATCAGTAAAAAAAGCAGTAAGGTTTTGTGAATGGTATGAAAGAAAATCTCTCCCAGGAATTACCTATTGTATTGCAAACACTAGGAATGTTATTACCGGATCATTTGATGATCTGTTTGACTTGTTTAATGTCCATAATGCTGTGTTCCTAACAAAGGGCAACAAGTTATACAAATTAAGATTAGATGAAGAAAGATTTTATTCGCTTCTCATTTGAATATGATTCCATACATTATTGGAAATGTTCTTCAAAATGATCTAAATTAATTTTAATTATGATATAGCCCTTAACTTCAGGCACCGTATATTATGACGAATATTGTGATAATTTCTTCCAATCAATAAGAAGAATTTTGATATCAATATTTTTTGCGTCCAATTGCTTAGGTACTGACACTGTAGACTCTTCTAAAGTAACAATTGAAAATATATCAAAATATCAAAAGAAATTATTTTCGGTAAAATTAAAATTAAAACATTCTTCTATCTATTTTTCTACAATAAGAAATAATGAATAATCCAGAGGTCCAAATGTGTCGGGAATCGCATTGTTAACGGTTCGGATCCAAAAGTCCAGAAGGGCCTTTGAAAATTAAAGAAAACAATTAAAACAACATTAGCAACATTAAAGTTGAATTACTTGACTTTGACACTTCCAGTCATCCAAGGATGGACATTGCACAAATAAGGATAGGTGCCAGGATTTTCAAATTTTACTGTGAATTTACTAATAGGAGGACCACCTGGTGGTGCCTGTCCTTCGGGCCAAAGCCATCCGGAATTGACATAACTTTCAGTTCCATCCATAGTGTAATTTGAATTCAGAGGAAGGTTTGTTACTTTCTTGCCGCTCGAATCAAGTACTACAGGAAGAAACGCTCTTGCATTTACTGTAACAACGGTTTTAGTTGTTTCACCCGGCTGAGGGGGTGCAAAGACAGGTTCCGAATTAGATTTTGGATCTAATGGTTGAAACTCAGTAGAGTTAACCACTTGAAATGGTGCTGCATAGTCGGCGAAATATTTTTTGTCTTTTAGAAAGGTAACAGAATGGGGTTCTGGAACGGTAGTTGGATTATCCCACGTAATGCTCTCGCCAGCCTTAATTTCTACGGTTTGAGGCACGAAACTCACGACTACATTACTGGCATTTCCTTCACCTGCGTGGGACCAATTTTGTAGCGGTTGCCGGAGCCTGTGCATAAGTCGGAGTAAAATTCGTCACTACCGTAACAGTCAGAGCAAATGCCAAGCTGACAGTGACCAAAATTATGCTTGAATCTATTCTTAGCAATAAATATAGCCAAAATTACTTGTATTTAAAGATCTATCTAGTGTTGTGATAAGTAAAAGAATTCAGTATCGTGTAAGCTAATTATAATTATTCAGAACGTTTCTAGTTATTGAATAAACCTACTTGTATTCTAGTGAGTCGTGTTTGCAGATGACCGTTGTTAGTGCTAGAGTTCAAAATTATTTCCAAACCTTGTCTGTAAATACTCTTCGTGCCGGTAGGTTTGTGAACCATTTGGACCCTAAATGGCACTTTGGCAAGACTCGATTCATACTACAACTACAGAACCATGTACCAAATCAAAGTCCCTCGTTTTATAGACTCTCAGAGTAAGATTTTAGTTAAGATGTTAACAACTTGCCTCTACTCAAAAGTTAAAATCATATATGTTTAGTGGAGTACCATCATTGATAAGAAAAGTGGGTTCGTCAAACAGCGGTTCACCTCCAGCGTCAAATTCTGGAGAAGATAATCGTCCAGTAGAAATAATATTAGCTGGTTGGGTGGATAGATTTTTGGCATGGTTAATTGATTTTATTATAGTTTCAATAGGTTTAGCAATTTTGTTTGCATTGTTAGCAATTCCATTTTGGTTTTCCTATTATAGTAACGATATGGCATTAGGGCACAAAAACTTTGAACCATTTCATTATCTTCTGTCAAGCCTTGCATTCTTTGGATATTGGAGTTACTTTGAGCACACAAGCGGACAATCAATAGGCAAGAGACTTTTGAATATAAAAACCACCGACATGTTTGGCAAGAGTATTGATACCAAAAGTGCTGCATTAGAAAGCCTTGGCAAATCTTTCTTACTCCCCATAGACGTAATATTAGGATGGCTTTTTACTAATAATAAGAGACAGAGAATATTTAATAAAATAAGTAATACTATAGTTATCAAGTTAAGGGCTAGAGAAGAACAGACTGAGAATATTAGATACAGAAAGGACTAGCCTGCTACCGCCTATTGAGACCTAACGGGAACTAATGGCATAAGCAATTAGGCTGCATGGGATACAGGTTCTAATGCGTCGGGATTAGTGCCCTTCATTTAGTAGGCTTCTACTAACTTCCATAAAGAAATCTTCTTTTCTCAGAACGTAACATCATTAGAAACTTTAGGAGTAGTTTGATTCATCCAGCAATCAAGACGTAGTTCAATAACTAATTCGAAAATTAACGTCAGACCTCGTCTTTCAATGTTTTAAGCACCTTTACGTTTGGATTAACTGGATCCAATTGTTCATTTAGATAATCAATAAAGTTAGTTGCAGTCACTATACCCACGGTTTTGTCTGCTTCCTTGACAATAAGGTGTCTTACCTTATTCTGAATCATGAGATTTGCTGCCATTTCTACTGATACATTA
>JBKPGB010000020.1:0-8841 GCA_046729135.1 Thermoproteota archaeon
GAAGAAGAGATTGAGAGAAAGGAGGAACCTTTTCCCAAAAATGCCTCGATAGAAAACACGGCTCTACTCTTGCTGATCAAGTTTCGTGCTTTATTATTAAAAACTACTTCTTAAACTCAACTAGTCACATTAATTACTCCACGGGAGGCCCTGAAATATTTTAAGAGACAGACAAACATAGACCTAAGCTATATTTGTGAATATCTAAATAAAGACATTTTTTCAAGAAGTACCCTTTACAACTGCTTTTAAGATTTTTTTTACTTCGCTAGCCGATATATTCTTCAAAGTAAGTATAATGATTAACGTAACTATAACTGAAGTTGTCACAGAGATGAAGTGAGTGATTAGTCCTTCAGGAAGTAATATGCCCGCGATAATGGACACGCCCGTACCGGCAATAACTGCAATTACAGTATTTGTAAGATAGCGAAGCAAAATTTTGTCTGACCAGATTAGTGCGGGTATACATGATATAGAGTACGATACGAAAATAGCAATAGCTGCACCTACCACCTCAAAAGTGGGCACTAACAAAATAAATCCAACAATAAAGCCAATTACTTGGAGAGAACCTATAACCAGAAGCTTTCTTGTCATGCCCAAAAAATTAAATCGAGATATCGTATTTGTTGCTATCGCAAAAGGTAAAATCCCAGCTGCTAAAATCAATAACATGACGTGCCCATACACATATTCAGGCCCAATTACCGATAATACAAGTTTTGGCGGTGATAAGAGCACCGAAATTACGGGAGCTGTAAAACTCATTCCAATCCTTATGCTTCCGGTTGTCAAATCATCTTGGGCTACAGATGAGGAGGGGATAACCATACACGCGGTGCTTGAAATTAGACCAGCAGCAACAACACTTATCATCAGAGCAATGTAAAAGATACCTATCTCAGAGCTGGATATCCCGAAGGACGCCAACAGAACAACACTCAGGGAAACGATTAGTGTTCTTGAGAATATGGATGGCATATTTACGACTGCGTTCCTGACCGTCTCCTTAATGTACTTCCAGTCACCAGTACTGAATCCTATTGTCTTTTTCGTCAATGCCAATCCAATGATAGCAGTCACAAGCGCCTGTAACATGAATGACGACAAAACCCCGACTGTACCGAAACCTGATAATACCAAGAGATATCCCGAGACAAACTTTATAGCTGCACTTAGAACATCAATTATGAGCACGGCTCTTGAAGCAGAAATGCCCAATAATGAGTAGCGTGCAACAAATCCAAAGGATATGGACATTAGCATTACTAATGATATCAAGCTGATGGTTTCTGCAGACTGATATTGGATATTATTCAAGGCAGAAATTATGAAAGGTGTAGCGGCAATTGTGACTATAACTTCGATAATAAGACTTGTACCCACTATCTTTGCCCCCTGAGTGGAGGTTTTCTTGAGCAATGGATATTCCAATCCAAGTCCCACTATAGTAACACCAAAACAACAAGACTGTATACCGATGTAGACTGTCCAACGTCAGAGGTGGAAACAAGTTTGGAGATCACCAGCCAATATAACCAGCCGCTTGCGTCAACTACGATGAGGTCTAGGAATAGGTATATGCTAGAAGTCACAAATTTTTCTTGCGTCATGACCTATTCTCTGATTCATTCAGATTTAGAAATAAACTAAACGCAATTAGTTTCCGCAAGCTCTTTTTCAGGGCAACTTGGAAGATTTGAATATATATACGTCGTACCAGTAAATAAAGAGCAAAAATACATTCATAAAATTTTTAACTAAAGAGATTAAGGATTCGAGGCTCTAACCAACCTTAATTCTTATGTCCTGGGCCGCCGCCTCCACCAGCTCCGCCGCCGCCTCCACCAGCTCCGCCGTCGCCGACAGACTGTCCATCAGAAGGAGCATTCGCGCCTTGACCCCCTACCGTATAGTACGGTAACACATAAGCAATTATGGCCATAAAGGTAATTGCAGTTACAACTTCTTTATTTTTAATTATTAGACCTCGGATAAAATTATTGTAATTTATCAATTTCCTAGAACTATTAGAGGGGGAAGGTTACTATTTTAAACTTTTGCTATTATTTTGCTCAAATTTCACGATTTTTAATAGAAAAATCATGTTTGGATACGGATCTTACTGATTTCAAATAATTTAGATTTAATTGAGATGTAGAATAGCCATTTTGTTGCATTTAAACCACAGTGTAGCTAATTAGATGTTATTTATATAAATTTTGGCAATAAACTGTAGATTTTATAATTATTTTACAGGTCAAACAGAGAGATTGCATCATGTTTCTTTTTTTTAATTCATTCAGGAATCAAAATTGTACAATCGTACTATATCTTCGTTTTTCAAAATTGATTAGTATCCATATGAGAAAAAGAGATATTTTATTTTGCGAATAATACTCTCGTCGGCTTTTTCTGACATTTTTTTTATTGACGGCGATAGTTGATATAAAATCTGAAAATGTATCAAATGAAAACAGCTAGATAACAAGACTAACGATTTTGTTCATAAAGAAATGTGGATAGATTAGGTAAAACCTCACAAACTTCATTTTTTAAAGGTTTTAATTCATGCAAACCTGAATTTATATTATTAAAGATAGGATCTCGACGTTTTGTTTGGGATCCATTTTTTTGGTCCTCAGTCATTACAATCTATTAAGTTTATATACTATAAAATAAATCCACTCATATGCTAAAAACTACAGCCCTGATAGCTATAAGCATAGTTGCAGCATTATTCTTCTTGACAGGAGTTCAAGTTTTCACATATGCACAGATGTCAAATGATACATCCATGGGTGGAAACATGACAAATGCAACAGCGGCTAATGCAACTAGCGGTGTTAATATGACTGGTAATATCTCCGGACTTGGACCCTGATACGGTTAGGGCTCAGACAAGTCTATGACAGGAACAATATCTAACAAAGATACATTTTTTTTTTCATTAATTAATCCTAATCAAAAGTTTTTCGCAATATTTTTTGCTGTTTTTGTTACGTTACTTATCGTAGAAAATGTTGATTTTATAGTTGCGCGCTTTATAGCGGATTTCAACACGTCTATTCAAGGTATTACTTTGTTCATCATAATATCGACCACTTACATATTTGGGCAGACGCTTTTAGTAAAGTTCATGAATTCAGCTAGCCATGCAATAAAAGCCAGATCCGGCCTTATTACAGGCTTGCATAGAGCAGTTTCTGTAGTGCAGTACGTATTAGCAGCAAATATAATCCTCATAATTATTCAGATCCTTGTTATATCCAAGTATTCGATTTTATCTTTAACATTCGTAGCATATGTGAGTAACTTTCTTACAGCTATTCTGCTTGCTGTATTTGCAATTAGGTTTGTATCTTGGTATAGGAACAAGAAAAATAGTTTAGGAATATTATTGTTTGCTCTTGCGTTTTTAATCTTAGCTGTGTCAGAAGTTGTAGCAGGAGTAGGATCTGCATATTTAATATCCCAAAAGGATCAGGTAATTACGCCAGCTTCAAAGATTGAATACCGTAGTTTTCCTGAATGGAGTTTACTCAATGCTTTCTTTTCGTATTATTCGTATATAGATTACGCCTCATTCTTGCTCACCATAGTAGCAAGCGCCTTATTACTATACCATTACAGCAAGAAGACTAAGAGGCCAAAAATAATATTAATTATTGTTTTGCCAATTTTTGGCTACACTGCTACAATACTGGATTCACTTAATATTTACGATACTGACACGAATCCCAATCTCTTCGACTATTATATTTTCCAATCACTAATGTCCATTTCAGGAGGTGTTCTCTTTGCCTTTTCCTTCTGGTTTATTTCCAGGGGATTGCCGGAGACGCCTGTTAAAACTTTTCTAAAGATAACGGCTTTTGGGTTCATTCTGCTATACCTGTCCAACCATGTTGATGTCAATCAGGCAGCTTATCCTCCCTATGGGATCAATTCACTTTCATTGTTACCACTTGCATCTTATTTTGTACTATTTGGTCTGTATGCCTCTGGTCTATCCCTTTCACAGGATATCACTTTACGACAACACTTAAGGTCAATGGCAAGGAATGATGAGAATTTGCTCTCAAGTATAGGAACAGCGCAAATGGAGACTGAAGTAAAAAGAGCTGTTGGTGAGCTTAAAGAAGTGGCTGATGAACATGAGAAAGAACTAGCCGAAAAGACTGGTATCGAAACTCCAATTGCTGAAAACGAAGTTGAAGATTATCTAAAACAAGTGATTGAAGAGGTAAGTAGGGCTAGAAAAAAATAATTACCAATCATCGTTATAGATAGTCCTTGACATAATTTGATATAATTATCTGTATCGAAGATTCAATAATTTTTTCTTTATCGGCATTGACTTCCGTACTTATTAATAATAAATGCTCATCTTCTAATGGCATTGTGATCTGTTTAACCTTTTCATATTCTTCCATGGCGTATCTTACTTTGCCAATTCTATCTGCTAGTGTATTATGAAGTCTCCACCTCTCAAGTGAGATAAGGTTTGACTTTTTAATCTCATCATCTGTTAGAATGCTTTTGATACCATCCCTGAATCCTCCGTTTTTGATTTTACCTGTATTATCACATACACCAACAAAACGAACCTTCGGGTCTAGGTTAAGTATATCGTTAGAAAGTTTTTGGTAATCCATATCGAATTCATTATCGTGACTATCTAAAATACTATACTGCAGTTATACAGACACAAACTAAAATTAGACAACTTTATACTACCAAGTTGAATTTAGACAAATAATGACGAAATGTATTGCACTCCACTCATATAAGGGCGGTACAGGTAAGTCCACAATCAGCTCTAACTTGTCAGCATCTTTAGCAAAAAAGGGATTAACGGCCGTCTTATTAGATGTCGATGTATATGCTCCCAGTCTACAGGACTACTTTCAATGGCAACCTAAAAAATCGATCAATGATTATCTCTTCGAAAATGCCAATATTGACGAGGTTATCCACGATTTGTCTCCTGTATTAAATAAATTTCGATCTAATGATGGCGAGCAATCTGACTCATCGAAAGGAAAGCTCTTGGTAGCATTTTCTAGTACTTCAAAAGATGAAATATACAAACTCGACGGTGCAGTAAGACAAGAAGGCTCTAAGATACAATTGCTAAGAAAATTTCTTATGCTAAGAGAGGAGATTGTTTCCAAGTACAACGCAGATTTTATCATAATTGACACAAGTCCTGGCATTCGGTATTGGTCCATCAATTCTCTGGCTATTGCTGATACAATTCTTCTTTCACTAAAGTTAGACGGTATTGATCTAAAAGGAACCCGACTTCTGGCAAAGGAAATTTATGATAGCCTGACAAAGCTCGGAACTAAATCGTATCTATTGTTAAATAGAGCTGCAGGTTATTGTTTGCCCCCTAATTTGGCTGGTGAACAGACTTCAGCGACGCAAGAAATGTACAACAATACAGTTGGTAATCAAAGCAAAGTAATTTCTAAACTTAATGCAGACATTGGCATGGATACAATACTTTCTATTCCTTGTTATTGTGATATTCAGTTTGATAGTAATGAATTTTTAACAGCATTAAGGTATCCAAATCATCCATTTGCAAGTAAAATTGATGCTCTTATAGAAAAACTAAAGACTATTTAGAGTTAAATTTAAAAAATCGAAGGTACTTCACATCAATTAAGATAATGCCTGAAGTAAGGATTCCTGGGCTTTCAAGCTTAGTAGGGCAAGCCACTGCTGAAAAGACTAGTTCTGGAATAATATTACTTATGAGCCCTCCTGGAGGAGGCAAAACTATCTTTTGTAGGCAGATGATAACAGATTGCTTAGAAAGCGGATCTATGTGCATATATATCAATTCGAGTATGACCCGCAAAGAGTATGGAAATCTTTTCAACAATATAGCTGACGCGAAAATTAAGAATTTGAAATTTTTGAATCCTTATTTAGTAACTACTGGCAACAAAGAATCAGATACTTCGGCCAGTATAAACGAACCCAAGCTCTCCGCTACTCTTCAAGAGATTCGGATTAGCATTGAAGAATGGTCGTCATCAATTACCAATGCAATCGAAGGAACACACCATGGACCTAGATCTACGCTTAATGATCTTCCAAAGTGTGCTATCGTCCTTGATTCGCTGACACATATGTTTACCTTATTTGAAGAAGACAAAGTATTGAAGTTCGTAAATGCATTATCGTTTCTTATTAAAGACTTAGAATCATTGGCGCTAATTACCATGTCAGGTACTCAATCCAGTAATGAATCAATTCTGAATAAGTTAAGTTCAATTTTTGATATTGTACTTGAGATCGAAATTCAAGAAGATTCGGACAAGATAAAGCGCAAGCTAAAATTAATATCAATCAAGGGAGCAAGTAGCAAGCCATCTTCAGCTCTATTCAATATTGAAGATGACGGAATTTTAAAATTTGAATCAGCAGCAACTTCGAAACCAAAGTTATCTATATGTGGTCTTTGTAAAGCACCGATTCTAGAAGAACCCGAGTATTACTTAGATATGCCATTCCATCACAACCATGTTAAGATTTACATGAAGCTTGCTGGTGCGTTTGGTCAAGCTCGTGTATCTGATGCAGGCCCATCAGGAGTTATCGATGCCTCATTTTTCTTTGTAGATGTAGTAGGCCTGTCAGACCCCGCCCTATCTGTGAGAAGGCAGATAGAGAAGATTGAGGCTTTAAATGATATCATAAGTCATTGCGATACCTTCAAGAAAGCATCTGATAAGAGAGTTCTTCCCACAGGTGATGGCATGGCCATAGGTTTCATGTTAAGCCCTGAATCTCCTCTTCAGCTTGGAATCGAATTGCAACAAGCATTAAAAAAATATAACACACATACCAACAAAGAAGACGGATCCTTTCTTGATGTTCGAATTGGTATTGCCTCTGGAACGGTCTTTATAGTAAACGATGTAAATTCCAATCAGAATATATGGGGACCAGGCATTATTTTTGCTAGACGTGTTATGGATGTTGGTGATGGAGGACACATTTTGTTAGCAGGACCACTAGCTGAATCCTTATTGACTTTGGATGAAAAGTACAGAAGTATAATAAATTTACTGGGCGACTATCAGGTAAAACATGGCCAGATAATAAAGATATACTCCGCTTACTCTGCTAACGAATTTGGCAATCCTGCCATACCTATACGTTTCAAATCTTAGAATCTAAAATTCCCGAGACGTAGTATTGTTACTGGATCAATAACCTTTTAGTCAACATGATGATCATCACAAAGGTCGCGTTTCTAAAAATACTTTTAGTAATTTAAACTGGTATACTCTAATTTTCATATTTAAAATCGATTTTATCCACACGATTGATTCAGTATTTTTCATCAATTGGGTCTACCATATAAAAATCCCAAAAGAGGAACGAATGAATGACTTCTTAATGCTTATCGAATTTTAAGTACAGCCCGAAATCTTAATTGCCCCTTCACAACCTTTTCATAGGCGATATTCATGTCGTCCAATGGAAAAGATTCTGTCATAACACGAACCTTTCCTTTGGCTACATAATCTAGCGCCTCATAGAGATATTCTCTATCATTCTGAATTGATCCTATAATGCGTCCTCGTCCCATCAGTAAATAACTTGTCACAATTAGAGGCTCGTCTGATAACCCCATTAAAACTAGCCTTCCATCTGGTCTTAATCCCTTGAGAGTATCACTTGTAGCCTTGTAAGAGTTACTTGTGGCTAGAATCACATCTGCTCCACCAGATTTCTTTAGACTTTTTCCATCTGATACCACTACATCTGCACCAAGTTTGTGCGCTAACTCTTCTTTATCCTTAGAATGTGTAATAGCAATCGTTTCAAATCCACTGACCTTAGCATACTGAATTGCTAGATGTCCTAAACCTCCTACACCAACAATTGCTACTCGCTCATGGGGTTTAGGTTCGGCAATCCTCAAGCCGCTATAGACAGTATATCCTGCACAAAAAATTGGTGCTGCCTGTTCATATTGTAATCCTTCGGGTAGTAGCTGCGTCGCATCTGCATATGCTACCATATATTCTGCGTGGCCTCCAGCAATGTCAACACCAGTTCCGATCTGCTCTAAACAAAACAATGACTTTCCTCTTTGGCACCACTCACATCTACCGCATGTATGTTGCGTCCAAGGCACACCAACCCTATCTCCTATTTTTCTTGTTGTAACATTTTGACCTAATTCGACTATTTCGCCAACGGGTTCGTGACCTAATCTATTGGGAAAACGAGCTGGAAGAATACCTTCGGTCAGATGTACGTCAGTATAACAGATGCCGCTTGCATGCATCTTGATAAGCACTTGATCAGGTCCTGGTTTAGGGGTTGGAACATCTTTTAGCTGCCATTTGCCGTGAACTTGTGGAACTATCGCTGCTTTCATTATGAATCAATGTCTTTGTAAAATCGGCCTAAAATATTTCTTTTGAGAATTAACTGAACTAAAATCCAACTCATAAATAAAAATAGTGCTCCACATAGCAATGCCAAAAGAATCTTAGCCGGTTATTCTTAATCGTATTTACCGTCGCTATTTAGGCTAGGGCTATTGTAACTACCAATCTAGAGGCATTCTGCCGATTTGACCACATGTTCCCGTCACAATCGCCATCCTAAACTAATCAGACCAACAGTTAGAACCAATTCTCTGGTTTATAGACTTATAACCCTTCTTACTAATAACTCCTTACTAATAACTAGTAATTTAATCAAAAATACGTTACCATTATTATTTTTATCATGTTTACATTGGATGATAAACAAAAAATTGGGTTACCATCTCATACGGTTTAGATCTCTTACCGTTAC
>JBKPGB010000021.1:0-1606 GCA_046729135.1 Thermoproteota archaeon
AACAACTATTAGTATTAACATAAATATTATGAAGTAAGTTATCAGGTCCAGACATCCAAGATAGAAATGCTATATTAGTATTAAGATTTTAATATATGCAATATAGATGGTGTTCATAGGTAAAAGGAGATGTATATAATGGGTATTCATGTTTCAATTTCGAGTATCGAAGCCGCTGATCGCTTGGAAATACGTGAACTGCATTATGATTCTGAGCAATGGCTTAAAAGCATATTTCTTAAATACATACATGCGTTGTCTCAATTGGTATGACGTACGAGTTGGAAGAGCCATTTTTCGAAGAAAAAGGAAAGATCACGACTCAGAAAGAAATTGGCGACAATAAAACACAAATGACATTTTCATCTAATGGGACATTTAAGGGAAATATAGAAGTAACAAACTCAGGAGATCTTGTAAGTCTGTCTAAAGGTAACAAGGGAACTTCAGCTCAAGGACAAGGAGTAGTGACTACAAAGGATGGTACTGAAAAGGCAAATTATACTTTCCTACAAGTAGGAAAGACAACTACAAAAGATGGCAAGTCAGTATTACGTGGAGTTGGGAGCGCGGTCTGGAGTACAGACTCTACTGGCAAGTTAGCGTTTCTTGATAATATGTTATCTTTCTTTATTATCGAAGTAGATGAGATGGGGAATTTCTCAAGCGAAGACAGAGAATTAAAGTAATAATGGTACATACTACCAATCCCAAATTTTTTCTGAAAGAATTCCTCCAGCATGTGGCGCTGCTAGGAGGCTCTTGAGTTTAGCTATTT
This sequence comes from Thermoproteota archaeon, assembly GCA_046729135.1. Taxonomy (GTDB): domain Archaea; phylum Thermoproteota; class Nitrososphaeria; order Nitrososphaerales; family Nitrososphaeraceae; genus TA-21. The sequence goes on from JBKPGB010000021.1 coordinate 779, forward strand.
GCGTGCTATTTCTATGCGACTCAAACTCTGAATTTCATTTCAATAACATTTAATCTCCACTATTACATTTGTTCAGACTTTGTCTGCAAGAAGCGATCATAGGCCTTTTGGGTATAACCATCGTCGCAGTAATCGGCTCAACAAAGGCATTGCGAAATAGGTAAGGCCAACTACCAATATTATATTCATAAACAAATTAAATAGTAACATCTGCTGTCCTAATAAAAGTCTGAGAACGTATGCCGCGACTGAGCTTATGGAAAATGCTCCAATGAACGCAACTATTGCCATTTTCCATTTGGGAGGGGGAAGAACATTTGCCTTCAGGTCTGGTATACTAAACCATGTCTCTAAACCAGTCGCCTTCTGGAGATATGGAGTAGAGTATTTGTTTACTTCCTCCGTTTGTTCGCGCAACTCTTGTGAACTTTCCCATGCGTCTACAGACGCCTTGTCTCTAAACCTGTGAATTATATGCCTCACAGTTGAACCTTGGCTTGTTTCCATGATCGTTGTTGTTCCTAGGTAACCAGGTACTTTGCTTTTTAGTACTACCAAAAAGCGACTAAACCATTCGTCATAGTCCTTCTCACAACCAGGTTTTATCTTGATATTTACAACGACAGTAACTTCGGAGGATGCTTGCCATATTGATTTTCACTACCCATAAGCAATGGATATTAAGAAAAGCCTAGAGATAATTGTTCTGGACCTGTTACATCTTATGACAACTTTTAAACTAAAATATTTAGCATTGTTAGCCATTAGTGACTTGGTTATGGCAATAATATAATACTGGATAATCATCAAGTTACTTCCGAATTTAGA
>JBKPGB010000022.1:0-1545 GCA_046729135.1 Thermoproteota archaeon
AACTATTGCTTGGCCAATGTTAGTGGTTCCAGTTATTCCATATACTAATCCAATAGCAAATACTAGAATAGCTGACGAAAGAGCACCAAATAGAAAGTATTTGAGAGCTGCCTCATTTGATATGGGATCACGTTTTGAAAATGCAGCCAGAGCATATGTGGGTATGGACATGAGCTCCCATGCAACTAAAAGCATTACTAGATCTGTAGAGTAGGCAATAAGTATCATTCCTATTGTCGATAGGAGAATCAATGAATAATATGCGGCAGGATTTGTTTTATTTTTCATGAAGTCCCATGATGAAGCAGTTACCATTATTGATACAATCAATAATGTTATCGAAAAGAATGCGCCAAACATATCATCTGCAAGCATACCCTTACCAAATTGGATTGTAGGAATCTGTTCTCCAAAAAGTACTCTAATGATAATGATACTGATGACTAGTATTAACGCTCCGACTGATATCCCACAATATAATCTATTATTGGCTCCTCTTTCCTTCTTAAGAGAATCAATAATTGGAATAGCAAGTCCAACTGAACCCAGTATTGCAGTTACTAACAGAGGAGTTGATAAGAAATCCATACTCTATTTCACTCCTACAAGAACAACAGCATGATGATTATCAGCACACCTGCTGCAAAGACAAAAAGATATGTCTGTGCTATTCCTGTTTGCCCAGCCCTGATTACTCTTGAGAAGTATGTCATTGTTCCTTGAAGACCTGGATTGATTCCGTCAATTATAGTACTTTCAAAATATCTCCAGATAATACGGTATAGTGCCAGTGGTGCTATCACAGCTCCCCAGTATAACGCAGTGTTAAGATACCATCTATTTAAGAAGAATTTCCATACTGCCCTGGATATAATATTTCTTGACACTATCTCTGGACTTATCACTCTTTTCATGTAAACAAGCCCTCCAAGGATTGCACCCAAGGCAAATGCGCTAAATGAGGCGATAACAGCGACCGGATTAAGGCCCACGAAAGATATGAATTCAGAACCGCCCTTTGATTGAATTTCTTGTTCCACTGAAACGGTACTTTGAATGCCAAACGAATTAGCAAGATATGCTGAGAACATTTCGTGGAGCTGGTGTTCAAATCCGAATCCAATTAAACCTATGGCAATGCTGGCAACTGCTAGTATAGCAAACGGAACCCACATTACAGCTCCAACTTCATGAACATGATGCCTGCTTTCAGTTTCTTGTATAAACTTACTTTTGTCTCCAAAGAAAGTCATACCGAGCATCCTAAATGTATAGAACGCTGTCATGAAGGACACTATGACTGCAATGGCAAAGAGAGCCCAGGAATACTGATAACCTGATTCAAGAACGGAGGCTAGGATAGCATCCTTACTCCAAAACCCAGAGCTAATAAAGGGAGCTGCAGCAAGAGACAAACCAGCCATCATCATGAATATGAATGTCTTTTTCATTTTACTCCTAAGTCCTCCCATATCTGTCATGAATCTTGAACCGACGGCATGCAATACAGCCCCCGCCCCCATAAATAATGATGCTTTAAACATT
>JBKPGB010000023.1:0-16794 GCA_046729135.1 Thermoproteota archaeon
AACGTAGTTCCAAGCTCATCTATTGTTCTTTTACAATCGAAATATTTGTTTTAAGGTCCACCATGCTTCTAGCATACATAAAAGCACTAATTATAATTCCCACTAGAATAGCTGGGGCGACAAAATTCTGGTAACTAATATCCAATTTAACAATCGACGGCGTGTTTGAAGTAGAACTCTTTGTTGGTGCTTGAACTTGTTGCTGAACCATTGGACCTGCGCTAGGTTCTATCACTCCGATTGAGTTACCTCGCTGTTCGGCAAACCATATGTTTCCCTTTGAATCAGAAGTAATCCATTGTATGAAAGGTGAAGGCGTTTTAACTGGAACTTCCCTGATCTTGGATTTTTGAGTATCGATTACTGCATTCTTATTTATTGTATGTTCAGCTACCCATAAATTGCCATATTTATCAAAAGCCATTCCAAACGGAAGTCCTGCCTTATTAATTATCGGTAAGTCAGTAAATATTTTAGTCAATGGATCAAAAACAGTTATTCTGTGACCATCATGCTGTGAAATATAAATTTCACCACTGTTCTTATCAATTAACAATGCAGTAGGACTTAATAATGATTTATTACCCATGGGGGTATACTCTGTTATAGAGTAGTTAGTGCTAGGATCGATTTTTGCCAATTTCCCACCTTCATCAGTCACCCATATTAAATTGCTAACAGGATCTGAAGCAATTGCAAACGGACTTATATTTTTGTCTTTGAGATTTAATTTTAAAGTAATGTTACCTACAGCAGGATCAAAGCGCATAACTTCACCTGATCTTGGTGAGGTTATCCAAATGGTGTCATTTGAATCTATTGCAATACCTGATGGAGTAACATAGTTTGGAATGGGATACAATTTACTAATATTGTTAGTAGGATTAAAACTCCCAATAGCTTTTGTCAGAGGATCTACATACCACAAATTATTCTTTGAATCTATAGTCATCAAAGTTACGATATTTGTGCCATTAATCTTGTGTTCAATATAATTTCGGTTGTTAATATCAAACGCAAAAATGCGGCCACTTCCAATAATCGTGTCACCAAACCATATGTAATTTCTACTCTTGTCATAAATTGGATATAAGGGTTGTATTTTAGTAGTATTGGATATAGGGTATTCCGTTACATTAAATTTTAGCTGATCAAAATTTGGTTTTACAATCAAGTTATCAAATGAAGCGACAATTCCTGACATATTTTGTTTTGCGGGGATACCTTGTACCTCCAAGTCCCACGTTCCTGGTATACCAAATGTAGCATTAACAGAGTATATTCCTCGTGATTGCTTTTCTAGGGCCACAGTAATTGGACCAATAGATTCTTCAATTTGGCTGTATTTTATTTGGGCGGATTGTAAATCAATAGGTTCCCCATTCATATCCAAAAACGACACCTTGAAATTGTTATTGCCAACCTCAAAGGGGGATATTGATAAGTCAACTTCGGTACCATTATCCAGAAATCTTGTTGTCTCAAATGGTACACTTTGAGTTGCGACTACACTAGCTGCTTGAGCTTGATTCTGTACTTCACTTTTAGGAACGCCAGTATTTACCAATAGACCTACGCTTAAAAGCAGTGCAATTCCAAGTATGGATTCAATCACTAGTGCCTTTCTAAATTTATTGACTATTTTCCCTGCATTCCTTTCACTTTCTGATTCATTTGAGAAATTGGGATTGTTAGATTTGTTTCCGATAACTTGCCCTACCTTTAATGATTTAACGACCTGCTTCTGAATAAATATACTGCTATATCCTCCTAAAATAACCATCAACCCTGCGATAGTGAGCTTTGCAATTAAAACGGTACCATATAAGGAGCCAATAACTAAATTTAAATTATCTTCAAGTATGTACAATAAGAACGGACCCGTAATAAATATTATGCCCAATAATGTTACTACTAATGCAGAATGTCGTGGAATCCACACTGAAATGGTTCCCAATTTGTAATACCAATTCATTGTTGATTCTTGTAATTTTGGAATTAGGACAAATGCAAGATAAAAAGTGCCGCCTATCCAGAGAGATGCAACCAAATTATGTATGAAATCAATTATTATTGGCCCTAGTTGTTTACTTGATGCACCGTGTCCAATCAAGCTGGTTGTAACTAGCAAAATTATTCCTATTATTAAAAAGCCTGCGTTCTCCATTGCAGATAATGAATATGATTTGTTCTTTCTAAATTGTCTTAATTCATATAGTGATAGACCAAGAAGAATAAATGAAATTATTGATCGTTCAAGTAATACAGTCCCAAATCTGGTTCCAAGTACATCAGCTAAGGTTCCGTTAATCGAGATTGCTTGAAAAAAGAGTATAGCAAAATTTGAAGATACCAATATTATTGAAGCTACTACATAGTAAATAGCAAGTCTTTTGCTTACTCTATTTCTAATTTGGGAAATGGATTCAGTAAGCGAGCTGATTTTCGAGAGTGGTTTCCAGATCCAAAGGGTTCCAAATGCTGCTCCTACTATCATTACCTGTGCCAGAAGCGTAGGAAATCTTGCTATTGCCTCTGGTAGATAAAGCGTTGATGTTGTAGTGGTGGCTGGTAAATTTTTAGGTACCACCACCGCCTCCCCAATACCAAATACAAATGCATTATCTGTTACATGACCATCGGTTTGAGATAAAACGTTGGTTGACACTGTGTAGGTCCCATCTTTCAATGATGGTACCGAAACTGTTAATGTAGATTCATCATTTTGCAAATGATGGACATCGCCTTTGTCTACTTCCTTCCCATTAGAGTCCAGTACTTTGAGGTGACTGAAACGTAAATCAACAGGTTCGCTAAAGAATACATTTACCTGTTGTGGAGACTGGGCTAGGGATTGTGACGATGAGGGGTTGCTACTCAGTACGAATGCATGTCCAAAAGACGTGTGGATAGCACCAAAGCCCACGAGGCTCACCAAACATGTTATCAAGATTAAGTGCAAATTCTTAGTAGATAATGAAAAAATAGAACCAAAACCAAAATTAATAGTCAATTTACCTCTAGGAAATTATATTGATTTGATTATTTTATTATTCCTTTTTTTCTAGTACACGAATCGAATTAAGAGGATAAAGGATATAACATGTAAGAGGATTTAATTAAAGATATATGGAAAGGACTACAATTATTCTTCTTGTTGGCTTTTTTTTGCTCTCATTCATAGTCTTTATAGGTCATCTTGATGTTTCCTTTGCACATACCAGTAAGACTTTTGGAAATACCACTGTTGAAATCGGATGGTTAAATGAACCCCCACTTGTTTCTGATCTAAATAGCATAACTCTACAGGCAAGTAAAGGAGTTAGTGGTAACCAAACACCCATTCTGAATGCTCTTTCGAATGTTTCATCCTCTGTCAAATTTGGAACGATGACAAAAAAATTAGATTTTCAACCATCGCCAACTACGGATGGTGAATATGATGCGAAGATAATTCCAACTAGAGTTGGACCAATTAGCATATTAGTTCAAGGTGATATAAAGGGACAAAAAGTTGACGGTGAATTTAAGATTGAAGATGTTGATTCAAAAGGAATCTTTTCCTTTCCGGACAGTTCGGTCGATACCAGTAACACAAATAACAATGGACAGATTCAGAACGCTATGAGCAAATTATCTAATGATGTTCAAACCAGTCGAGATGATTTGAATTCATCACAGAAAGAATTCACTAATATTCAAGAATCCATTAATGGTTTACAAAAAAATTTGAATAGTTCGTATTTGCTATTGATAATTACTCTCGGAATCGCTATTGCTGGCATTGTAATGGCGGCATATTTATTTAATATACTACGTGTAAAGAAGGGAATGCTAGAGGGTTCCTAGCATGACAATAGCACCTACTTAGCGGTAATAAGAACCACATTATGATGTGACTAGCTTAGACTACATTGTGGGATAATTGTCAATAGCGCCAAAAATGTCTTTAATCAAGATTTTTCTATATCCTATACTCGGTTAGGTAATTTTCAGGTAATAGTAAATAGTAATGAATTAAAAACAGGGTAATCATTTAATTTGATATACTGTCTTGATGTCTGTACAAAAAATATTGTATCGTAGATATGTTATTGTTTTGATCGTGCTCCTTTTTGTATGTTTGAATGAATGTAACCACTCACAGTTTATATTCGGTCATTTTTTTGGAACGACCAAGAATATTGGAGGCTACCAAATAGTTTTTGCGCCATATCCTGCTCTTCCTTTGGCTCGTGACAACTCAACTTTACTAAATTTTAGTATCCTTGACAAGGATAATAAGAACGTAAATAATATCTCTGCATCACTTATTGTAAAAAACAAGCTGAATGGTTCCATCATTCAAACTTTTCCATTTAGCTTTTATGAATCAAGTGATATTACTTTTCCGTACACTTTCAAAGAAATTGGAGACTACCAGCTTTCTTTACTGGTCAAGATAAATGGCGATCCCACTTATTCTCAAATCCCACTGTCAGCAGATTTTGACATATCATCTACCAATCCAAATCAGGTAATACCTATCGATGAGCTCATAATTTACTATTTAGTGCCAGGCTTAGCTGTAATAACCGCCATTGTACTGTATTTGAGACACAAAAACAAGATTTAATCTCAATAAGAATAATCATAATATTCAACAGAAGGATAATCAAAAATTTAGTATTTCTTTTACATGTTGCTATTCTAATTCCAAGCTGGTGTATTAGCCGTAGGCATTGACTCAATTTGATTAGTTTAGCGATGGTACGGAAGTTTATGGCATTACCATTAATTGTAACATCTTAGACAAATTATACTTTAATATACATATTGGACAAGGATAACTATGTTTAGATTGATGGCTGCGTTGTACTTGTCAATCTAAACTACTTAATTCGATTGGTGTACCACAATACTATTATTATCGTGTAGTATAAAAGGATTGGATGAATAAATACTACTATTTTATACTCCCGGGGCTTGTATTGTTACTTGCCTTAAATTCAAACACAAACAACTTCATATTTGGTCATACTTTTTCTGGAGGTGAAAGTGCCACTTTTTTGACTAAGGTTGAAATGATGAAAATAGAATCACAATTGGCACAAAAGGATCTTGCGTCAAATGCTACTAATGCAAAGGAACATGCTGAACATACAACTGAACACATAACGGCTAATGATACTAAAGAAATTAACGAAAGAAACCCTAGACTTGCTACTGAGCTGAATAACACATTATCAGATTTTGTAAAGACATTTGAGTCTCAATCGGCATCAGAATCAGCAGTTAAAGACAAGGCTAGCAGTCTTGGTGATGTAATCTCTGAAGTAGTAAGCGCAAGAATAGATAAGCAGCAACTCGATAATGTAACCGTAAAAGCGCAAGTAGTTAACGATTTGGTTGGCGAAGGTCTGGAACACTACAGTAGTGCTCTTGGAATGGAAGAAAATAAGACATCTGCCTCAAATGCAACAGAAAATGGGAAAAATGAAACTACAAAGATAGTGAATGACGCCGACTATCAGAGTGCGCAAGCAGCAGTCTCACGTGCAATCGACTTGTATAATGAAATCAAACCAAGTGGAAATACAAACTCAACTGAATTGGGAAAATCATTGAATTTACTAAAAGACACGATTGATAGCAAGAGCCCCTTTGATCAAGCGGACAAAACAGTTGATGATAAAATTACACCTTTGCTAAATGGTATTTTCAAGCTCGGGTTGGCTGAAGAAGAAGCTCATGGAGGAGAAGGACAAGATCATGGCGGAAACGAATCAAAAGCCTCGTCAGGAAATGAGACCCATTAGATAAATAAAAAAGGATGAAAGTAGGCTGTCTCTTCTGTTCTATTATTTTATTACTCATTTTTATTTTACTACCAAAAAACGAACTTGAAAATGTTAATGCTCTCATTGTTGAGAATAATCCATTTTACGGGTTAAGTAATCAAAAGATAAAGGCTGTCGAGTCTACGACTGATGATAATTTGATAAATGTTAAACTAGAATACGCCCCAGAAGCATTTAAAATTGGTATTCCAGAATTTTTCAAGGCTACTTTATCTTATAAGGATACAAATGAAATAGCATTGCATGCAGATACGGACATAGTAATATCTAAAGATGGTAAAGAAGTTTTTAAAGAGTCAAGTGGATACTCTAAACCGTATGTTCATACTCCAAATGGAATAGTTCTCTCTTCCTATAAGTTTGCAGATTCAGGACAATATGTAATCTCCGTAAAAGTCCTGGGATTAAACTTCATGCCTGTTAATCCAAAACAAGTAAATTTTGCAACCAACGTTACTCACTTGAATGATAAATATTTGATACAAATAGAGAAATGAATCAGTTAATTCGACAGAAAATGGAACCATGGCTGATTGAATGGATAAAGTTTGGTAATTATTTTACGCCACTCTTGACTTCCTATTTCCTTTAGTTTTAAATTTATATTTGGTGATTAATGACTCCTTATTGATGCCCTATATTGAGGTTGCAGGCTGGTGATGAGCGTCTTATGAAATTTGCACAATTGGAAGCTTTGAACATTAATTTAAAGCTCCTCGCCATAATCCTGTCGTTAACTCTGATATTGTCTAGCCTGTCTATTTTGAATTTTCATTCAGTTTATTCTCAAGGTTCGGAGGATGCGAAAAGTCTTAATTGTAAAGATAACCCGGATCAATCTCAATATGTTAGCAATGTCGAGTTGCAAAACAAATCAGATGGGACAGGGCCTGTTACGAACGATCTTCCAGGATTTCATTATGTTAAGAAATTTAGTAGTAACGGAACGCTGATTGCCGCTTGGGGTACTAAAGGAACTGGTCCAGGACAATTTTTACATGCCCATGGAATTACAGTTGATTCCAAGGGAAATGTTTACGTGAGTGATGCGGAAAAATGTAATATTCAGAAATTTGACAGAAATGGAAAGTTCATTACCCTGTGGGGTACACGAGGAACTGGTCCAGGACAGTTCTTGCAACCTGAGAGTATGGCCGTAGATTCAAATGACAATGTATTTGTAGCTGATTATGCTGACCAACGCATTCAGAAATTTGACAGTAATGGTAAGTTCATTACAATGTGGGGCAGCAAAGGAACAGGAGATAGTCAATTCATTAAACCTTGGGGAGTAGCAGTTGATTCAAAAGATAATGTTTATACAAGTGATCAGGACAACCCTGAAGTTCAAAAATTTACTAATGATGGGAAATTTTTGACCAAATGGAATTCTTATTCTCCTGGCATGTTATTTGTCCATTTGCATGATATTACATTAGACTCAAATGACTCAGTTTATGTTACTGATGGCAGAAACAATTCGCAGGTTGCAAAATTTGATGATCAAGGCAAATTTATCACAAAATGGGGGGGATACGGATTTGGCAATGGTCACTTTGTAGAAGATCACGGGATAGTGACCGATAAGCAAGGTAATGTATATGTCGTAGACACAAGAAATGTACGTATCCAGAAATTTAACAGTGATGGTGATTTTGTTACAAAGTGGGGATCACAAGGATGTCGGGATGATCAATTCTTGATTCCACACGATATTGCGATTGACTCCTCTGGAAATATTTATGTCTCAGATAGTGGAAATGTTCATTTTCTAGCAAAAAAAACATGCCAATCATTTGAAAATCAATAGTTAGTATGTATGATTATTATCTTCACTTCGATAAAATACATCACGAAATCTTAACAATACATGCCGGATTGTACTGGAAAACTGAGATAAACGCCCGACAGGAACTACGATGAAATAAAATTTGGAACGCATAATATTTCTTTCATTTGTCATCCTTATCATCGGTTTGATATCTTCAGTCCAAGTCCACCTGGCGTTAGCTGATTTGTTAAGTAACTCCTTACAACAGCGTATTGGAGATTATGATATCCAAATCAATACTGTACCCAAAGTTCCAATTTCAGGACAGGAAACTAGGATCAACATAAGAATAGCTACAGTTAGTAACAACCCAATAATAGATACGCCCATTGTCATAAAAATATCCGACGAAAAAAATGAATTAATTAGGACACAACCCATACTATTGCCTAGTGGGCACTACTCTTATAACTATATTTTCAATAAGGCAGGAATATTTCTTTTAAGTATTGATATTTTAGATAATCCGGCAATTGGAGAATTTAATGATTCAAACAAAAAACTTGTCTTTGATTTCCCGATTACTATATCAGAACCTATTCCAGCGGAGATAACCGCATTAAGTCTTCCTATCACCGTCACTGCTGTTGCGATTGGTTCAGTCATAGCCTTTGTACTATTAAAAAGATTCAAACGCAGTAAAAAGGTAATCTAAAAAAGTGAATGTCAGTTGATCCTAACAATCGATGCATATAGATAAGCAAATTTACTCAAATTCAAATTCATCAAGTTGAGGGCATTTCCCTGCATACATATTAAAGATACTTTCTACACCGTCTAATGTGGATTGATTTATTCTACCTTCTGATACTTCTTTACCAATATTTAGCGCATGAATTGCCTCGTATAATTTTTTAAAATCGCTACATGAAATTGTAAAATGATTATTGATATCTTCAGACTTTATACCAGAAACATTAGCAGTAGAGTTAGATTCTATTGTATTAATATTATTGGTAGTTTTGACGTGATCATTTTCCTGCCCTTGTATTTGTGGATTCTGGAGATTCAGACCTGCATACAAATTAAATGCTCCTATGATTAATAGTCCGAATAAGAATAAACATGCAGTAATCACAGTCCTTTGATTTAGATTAACTTTGTATCCTACGGTCAATTATCTATTGATATAATGTATCTGAAGATTAATTAATGATTAGAATGTTAATTATATTAAAAAGTTCCATCAAGGAATTAGCCAAAATTAAAAATCAAGATAATTCACTTGAATTTTCATTAACTTTGTGGTCTATTTAAGGATAATATCGAGGACAGAGTATCGTGTAGATATTTATATTATATCGTTCAATTTGAGTAGAATGATATGAGTAGACTAAACTACGAGATAATCTTGATAACTTTTGTCTTGGCAACTTTATTACCTATAGGAAGCCATAGGACAGTTTTGGCTGTAGACATTAAGGGAACTGTGGCCGATGATAATATTAAGGGGACTGCAACCGATGACGACATGAGAGGATTTAAGGGTAATGACATTTTGAATGGACTTTCAGGTAATGATGAAATTCAGGGGGAAGTGGGTAATGACATTTTGAATGGTTCTGATGGAAATGATTATCCGTCAGGTGGGGATGGTAGTGATATTCTAGACGGAGGCGTCGGCAATGACGAGCTCAATGGAGGAGATGATCGTGATAAACTGTTCGGCGGAGCTGGTAACGACGTATTGTATGGCGCGTTGGCTAATGACAGGCTAGATGGCGGTCCTGGGGATGATCGCCTATATGGTGGTCCAGGAAACGATACGTTAAGTGGAGGTCCGGGAGGAGACTACTTTAGATGCGGTCCTGGCGTGGACAGAATAACTACATTTAACCCCGCCGATGGCGACCATGAATTTGGGGATTGTGAAATAAAATGATCAGACCTACCTAATCTTCTTGAAATGTAGTTTAAATTATCCTATTATTGCCTGCCCGTTTATTTGCTAAAAACAGTAAAAGGAGTTAATATTAGTTTTGGAGAAAATGAACCTTAATCCAAAAGTCCGCAGATTTAAAATTCGCATTTAGTTATTTCTACTATAATCCCATGTAGAGTAATACTTTGGCTTGATTTCCAATATTACCGAATTTCCGTTTCTGACATTTTCAAGCAATATTTTTGCCATTGGATGATCGATACTGCCAAGATACTTTAACATTATCTTTTCTGCTATTGGAAGATTTGTTTCAGGGTCACTTGAAATCCTAACGTTACCTTTACCTCTGATCCCTTTATACGGTGGATTTCCATCGTCTACACAAAAATAAATTTTATCGTTCTTTTTCAAGTTACTCGTCTTTTTAGATTGTTTAGCAGTTTCTACTAATATTACATCTTTAGTATCATCATAAATATACCATGTAGGATGTATATTTGGATAGCGATCCGGATCGATGGTTCCAAGATGAAGGTTTAGCTTGCTATCTAAAAGAAATTTTATTATTTCGCTCTCTGAAAGCTGAACACCAAACCCTGGACTTCCGTGTAATAATTTCATTCAAATAAATGGCGAGTTATAAAATATAAATCTACTCTTGTCCTATTTTTAAAAATGATATTATCGCCCTGTTTCATTTTCTAAATAGTTTATTAAATAACAAAGTGCCAATCAAAAGTACTGCAGATAATGCAAATCCGATATAAGAGAAATTCCTTTCATAAGGAAAGATAATTGTAGATCCAATAAAAATAGCTGATGATAGAATGCTCACAGGAACAATGTTTGAGTATTTTTTTGTTTTATCTGCTGCTTTCTGTTCAGTTAAGTATTGCTTTATCATTGGTGCAAGTTCGCTTGATATTTCAATCCCCTTTGCAAATCTATTTACATATCTCTTAAATTCTTCAATATAGGCCTCCTTAATTAGACCTTCCTCTTCAAGTAAACTTACCAAGACGCGAACAAATTGAAACCTTACCTCATGATAATGATAGATACCTTCAAGTATAGAGGCCATTCGCATGTAAAGTGCGAGACTCTTGGGTAATCGGAAAGGAAATCTACTCAATGTTTTATTTGCCAAGTCTTGAAGAGCCTTTACCTCCATTCTATCCACCTTTTTACCGTGCAGTGATTGAATACTTAATTCAAGACCTTTTTCAACTAATCTTCTGTCAACAGAAGGCTCGAGTGTTCCTAGTTCTATCAACACATCAGTAGTTCTTACCGGATCTTTATCCACAAGACCAAGATATAGCCTTACCAACCTTCTTCTTGTTTCGTCATCAAGTCTTCCAACCATCCCAAAATCATATAGTATTATTGTACCATTGCTAGCTACTGATATATTACCTGGATGAGGGTCTGCATGAAAAATACTATGACGCAGTAACATTTTAAAAAATAGCCTATGTATACGATAGACTAGTTTTGCCCTATCAATGTTATATTCATTCAGTGTTCTAATATCTGTTACTTTTGTTCCAGGCAAGTATTCTAAAGTAATTACATGACGAGAAGTTCTGTCAAGATAAACTTTTGGGATAATGACTGATTTATCTTCTTTCAGATTATTCTTAATCTGGATCAAATTTCGTGCTTCTATTCTGTAATCCATTTCTTCATGTACTGTTTCAATGAATTGATTAAGCATCCCTTCTGCTGAAAACCTGAGATTTTCATCGATGAAACGCGTTGCTATTGGTAACAGTTTTTTTAAAATGTAGATGTTTTGTCCTATTGTTTGCTCAATATGTGGCCTGCTTATCTTCACTACTACGTCTTTTTCCTTGTATTTTGCTAGATATACTTGACCTAAACTTGCGCCAGAAATTACGGAGGTGTCAAAATATTCAAAAATTTCATCAACTGCACCAAGCTCTTTTTCAAGAATTGGTCTGACGTCTGAAAATGGTGCTGGCAAAACGTCATCTTGAAGTTTCTCTAGGACATCCAAATATGGTTGAGGCAGAAGATCTGCTCTTGAGGACAGCCACTGACCGAGTTTTATGTACGCAGGTCCAAGTGCGACGAAAGTCTTTAAGGCCCTTTCCGCATGTTTTCTGAACTTTTTCTCATTTACATTCTTGCCTTCTTTTTTTACCCATTCCCTTCTATCCTTTCTAAGATACACTATCACTGGAACTAGTTTCAATATTGTTTTAATAATGAGCCAAATTGATGGTTTCTTAAACTCAAAAGTAGGTTCTTTTGAATCAGTTTGTACCGCATCCTCCAATATTTCTTTGCTATCTTCCATCAAGGTTATCTTTTCACCCTAATAATGAAAATACCGTTATCAAAAGATTTGGAGAACAACAGAACTAAAGCGGATAAGTCAGTAATCAATCTTTCATTTTTCCCTACTAATAAGATAGTCAGAAATTGCAGAAAGCATCATGATACTAGGAAAATATTTTGAGGCATCAATTAATACATGTCCAAAGGGATCGTTGCGGGGATCTATTTTGTCATAATGAACACTATAGTAATTATCATATTCTCGTATGTGCAAATTCCCATGCCTGTATTGTTTTTTTGATCCTTTTTTCTCTCCAAGTATCGTTGGTTCGTACTCTATAACAGGTCTTACTGTTTTTGGTACAAGGATATTTCCCTCGTTATCAACAAAACACATGGCAAGCTAACAATAACTTAAGATATAAGAATTATCTTCAATTTTTCATATATCAATCAATAAACCAATATCTCCAAAAATGAGTTTGAATTCTATGGGTGACTAATCTAGCAAGGGTATAACAAGACTTTTATAGAATATTACCTATTTTTTTGCTATGAGTGATACGAAGGGAAAGGTTCCAAATATAGTTGCAATTGAAGTTATAAAGAAGAATGGGGTTGATGTTGAAAAGTTAAAGGAATTAATAACCAAGGGTGTGGGTGCTGAATTCACTACATATTATTATTATACAATTTTAAGAATGCACTGTACTGGACTAGATGGCGAGGGTATAAAGGAAATAGTCGAAGAGGCAAGGATTGAAGACAGAAATCATTTTGAAGCGATGGTACCAAGATTGTATGAACTTGGTGGTTCTTTACCAAGAGATATCAGAAAGTTTGCTGATCAGGCAGGATGTCCTGATGCATATCTCCCAGATAATTGGGAAAACCTTACGTCTATAATAGAGGTATTACTGGGTGCAGAACAATGCGCAATCCGTTCATGGGGTGAAGTATGTGATATGACTGCTGGAAAAGATCCCCGTACATATGATATTGCTCAAACAATTATGCAAGAAGAAGTAGAACACGAAGCCTGGTTTATCGAGTTGCTCTCCAAGAGACCCTCCGGACACTTTAGAAGAAGCTTTGTTGGGCAGTCGCCTCATGTTGGACGACAAGGCGGACTCATTCATCAATAAAATACTACTTTTACCCTTTTTTGTTATTCAAAGCAAGGAATAGCTTTAATTGTGATTGTCTATATAGACTGCTTGGGAGCATCCACCTATGATGCCGGGCTAATTTGATATATGCTACCCAACCCGATTGATACGACATACAAATTTCCGTCAGGACCTACTTCTAAATCTGTAATGCCACCAAATCCCTCGCCAAACACAATATTACTCACCCCTGGTGACGATGGTTTTTCTATCACTCTTGATGATAGCTCTTGTGGAAGAATTAGATCTTTCCTATCTGGCGTCAGATCAAAATGATAAATCCTTCCATTATGCACATCTCCTACAAACATATCGTTTTCGTATGTGGTACCAAGTTTAGTTGAATTTAAAAATTTTACAGCTGTTGGCCCAGCTGTATTTACCCAAACTAGCTCAGGATCACTATAGTGTCCCTTTCCATTAAAGTTTTGTAAATCAGATTCTGAAAAAGAATCCTCCAATGATGCCATACCTTGTACCTGTTGCCATCCACTATTGAACCCAGGGAGAACCAAGTTTATTTCATCGCCATTCCCAGGTCCATTTTCTGTGTCCCATAAATTACCAGATATAGGATCAAAGTCCATACCAAAACTATTTCGAATTCCATATGCATAGTACAAGCGCAACGGAATAGAATCTCCAAGAATTCCATCAGTAGGTTGACCATTCTGGGTAATCCTCAATATACCTGATCTTCCATCTGGATCGATTCCGTTCTTGTAATTTTGAGTCTTGGTTTCAGTGGTTGGTCCCTTAAACGAACCATCAACGTCACCAATCGCTACATAGATGTTATTGTCCGGTCCAATTATTATGTTTCCTCCATTATGACGGGGCCCCGGATTTGCCGGTAGATCCATTAAGAGTATTGGATTAATCAACGCGTCACCGGATAACTCGTATCTGTAAACTCTATTTCCAATTGGTTGTTTTCCAGCTTTATCTTCTCCATCTTTTCCTTCAATTTCAGTATAGTAAATAAACACATATGTTGTGGAACCGTCTTTTGATACGGCTATTCCGCACAGACATCTTTCGATAGAATTCGCTACATTAACATCAAGCACAGGCTTTGGAAGAACTTTACCATTGACTATTCTCTTCACCATACCAGTATCTTTCTCAAGTACCAAAATATCACCCGGGCCAACGAATGCCATGGTTGTAGGAGTACTTAATCCCTCTGCAATTGTGGTAATTTTCAGATTCGAATCAAAAAGTTTTGGTTTTCCCTGCTCCACAAACTCGGTTTCTGCAAATTTCTCTTGAGCTTTCGCAAATTGATGAGGTATTATGCAAGTAAGTATCAAAAGTGAAATCAACGTAGATGTTATCAAGATACTATGCAAGGCTTCCAACAATCATTCACGCGGGATTTAATATACATATCGAAGTATTTCTTGTGAGAAAAATATAAAAAATTCCAAGCTGTGAAAGTGTTTTCTGCGTAAGAAAGGAGCCAAGTTGTGGCTTGTTCTGGATAATCAAAAATAAGGGCTATCTCTAGATATATCTGACTTTATGTGAGAAAGCTAAAGTTGTCATTTCGAAATTCTTGTTGTATATCGGAGAAATAATATTCTAATAGGAATGTTTTTCCGTCTTGTGCTCTTTAAGATTAGGATATTTTGAAAATGCACATTTACATTTATCACATTCCCATTGAAGTTCTTTAGCCTCAGTGAAACTATCATACATTATATCTTTCTTTACGTACATCTTTGACTTATAGTCGTATTTGGCAGGATTGTAATTCAATTTATACTTTATTGAATTTATTCTCACTTCAAGAAAGAAAATAAATGTAGTACTTTATAAGTCAATATGTTACTCAATATAGGATTTTAATATAAAAAAAACTGATAACTTTTGACCTATTAAATCATTGAGAATATTATTGAAAAGACTTATAGGAAAATAGATGGTTTATATGACATATTTTCTATGCCAACTGAAAATAATCCCGTCACCAGATTCAAGGACAGAGAACATGCAGCAGACCTTCTCATATCCAAACTCAAGAATGAGCTTAAGCATGAAATTCCAAAAGAAATAACAGTTTTTGGAGTTCCACGGGGCGGAGTAATACTGGCATATTCGATTTACCAGAATAAAATAGCAAATTATTTTGATATTGTAATACCTCGTAAATTGGGAGCTCCGAACAACAAAGAGCTTGGCATAGGAGCAATAATGGATAATGACACTGTTTATCTTAATGAATATGTTGTAAAGGCTTTGAGAGTTCCCGAAGATTATATAGAGACAGAAAAATTAGCCCAGGTGCGAGAAATTGAACGTAGAACTTTACTTTACAGACCCAAACAGGATGAATATAATATTAAAGATAAAACAATAATTCTTGTTGATGATGGTGCCGCGACTGGAGCTACGCTTGTGGTTTCGGCTAGATGGATAAGGAAGAGGAAACCTAAAAAGATAATCATATCAATACCAGTGGCTCCTAATGAGACTGTCGAGCTTTTAAAAAATGAAGTGGATGAAGTCGTGACCATCCTGATACCACCCACCAGTAATTTTACTTCGGTAGCTCAATTCTATGACAACTTTGAAGAAATAACGGATGATAAAGTAGTAAAAATTATGAACGCAATGTATCAAAAATAAAAAGTTGCTATACGCTCTCACAATCTGATTCTTTACTTAAAAATCTAACATTTAATGTAACTCTGACTTTACATCTTATCTTAAAGGAATAGAAGGTAATACCGCGGTAAGTTGTGATAGATTTGGTACTGAGTTTGTAGCAAATTCCAGGATTGGTTCGTGCCATATACCAAAACCGACCATGAATATCATAGCGAAGATGAGTACTGCCGATATTGCTCTTGGTTCTTTAACTTTCGATGTATCAGGCGAGTCTTCCATGTACATTTTTCTCATTACCCATGCATAATAACCAAGAGAAAGAGCACTATTCAAAACTCCAGCAATTGCCAAGTATGGTCCCCACCAAACTTCTGATCCAGAATTGATTGCCGAACCGAATATTACCAGCTTGCTCCAAAATCCGTTGAGGGGCGGGACTCCTGCCAATGCTAACATTGATATTGAGAGTGCTATGGCCGTTAGTGGCATCCGTTTTGCAAGTCCTCTATACCTTTCAATACTATAACTGCTAAGTGTGATTGCTACCGCAGCAGCCGCAATGAATGCAGCAGATTTCATAACAGCATGATTGAGGATATAGAAAAGAGAACCCGGAAGAGCTTGATCACTGTACGGAGCTAGGGCAAGACCAATCATGATGTAGCCTGCCTGAGCAATACTTGAGTAAGCCAATATTCTGGGCACGCTCTTTTGGACCAATGCGCCTAGATTGCCTAATGTCATTGTTAGAACAGCTATTATGGCCAGTAACACGGACCAGTCAAGATGCAATACAAATATAGCCAGAATAATTACACGAATAGCAGCAGCAAAACCTGCTTTCTTTGTACCCGCCGAGAGTAACGCTCCAATTGTTGTTGGCGCACCCTCATATGCATCAGGAAGCCACATGTGAAATGGAACAAGACCCATCTTAAATCCAAATCCTGCTATGAATAACGCTAGAGCAAGCACACTGATAGGAACTAGATCTGGCTGAATATTGACCAATGAAACTATTGCTTGGCCAATGTTAGTGGTTCCAGTTATTCCATATACTAATCCAATAGCAAATACTAGAATAGCTGACGAAAGAGCACCAAATAGAAAGTATTTGAGAGCTGCCTCATTTGATATGGGATCACGTTTTGAAAA
>JBKPGB010000024.1:0-2389 GCA_046729135.1 Thermoproteota archaeon
ACATACCTGTTTTAATAATACAGTAATTAAAGAATTTGAAAAATAGTGTATATAACTTTTAAGATACTTGTGTTTGAAATCATTAGTAATGGTTGTCCTGATTAAGCATCAAAATTTTGTTGAATTACTATATAGCAGAAAGTTTTATTGAATTACTATATAGTAGAAAAAGGATTTGCTGAGTGAAATATGAAAGAATTAAAATTTTAATTAGAAACTCTAATCAAATATAGATTATTTAACTAGATACTAATGCCAGTTAATTTCCGACTCCTACAAATTGTTAATGCCAAGTAATTAAATATATCAAATATATTAGTAATCAAAACCATTACTTATCAGCAATTAAGAAATTTTAATTCAAGGATATCTTGTGAATATTTTGTCTCCTTGATGCGCCCAGTAAAGATGCAGTTGAAAAACATCATAATAAGGCAGGCATCAAGTACGAATGGGTAATACAGGTGAAGACTACAGCCTAAGATATTCATCATCGATTAGTTTTGAGTAAGATCGCTATCATCAATATCATCAAGCTCGTCCTGGATGATATCCCATCTATTTTTTTAGTACAAATAATGGTCTGAGATTGATTAAAATAATTCAAATACAAAATGTAAATTCTGTAAGTATGATGTAAAAATCTTGATAATTTGCTTGAAACGAGAATTTTTATGGTTAAGGTTATAGATAAGTTTGTTCATATATACATATGGTAAAGTTAGAGTTTCTCAAAAGAACTCAAACTGAGTCTCAGCCTGCAGAATCTGACCTATCATTTGAAGAAATTTGTCCCATCTGGTCTAAAAAATTAAGAAATGGCATAGATGAAATAGATCGCATGATTTTAGTTAAGGATTCTAAATATTGTGCAGTAGGAGAGGCTTGGAGATTTACAGGCAAACAAACTGGATATTATGTGGCCCCTTTGATTCCTATTGTTGGCTGCTGGACATGTATTAGGTATGGACAGAAATTTAGCAAGACTGCTAGAAATAAGAAATCTTATCGTGATTTTGAGACTCTGATTTCAGATTTTGTAAGACATTGGAATCAGAGACACAAGAAAATCAAAAAGACCAGACTTGATTCAATAGTGGCAAGATAATATAACCTAGATTTAAATCACTTTTTACAAACCGCCCTAAATGTCATCAACTGTAGATTTAGCACTATTGTCCATTGATATGATCTTTTAAGCTGTCAAATATCTCTTTTGGAGAACCTTATCTCAGGAACAATAATAATCCCACTCGGATTAGAAGAAGCATCTAAATTTTTACATACACTATCTATGCATCTCATATGACATAACTAATTTAATCTTGTGAAATAAATTTATCATATAATTTAATGGATTCCGCAATTCTACTTTCTTGAATATTATTGCGTGGTAAAAATTGATAAGAATAACTAAAGCTTTATACAAGTAATCCAAGCTTGAGCCCAGATAGACTTGTAGCAATTGTAACAGGTGGAAATCGTGGGATTGGACATGAAATATGTAAGGAACTATCTGGGGCTGGTTGCAATGTCGTTCTCACAAGTAGGAATGAAGAAGAAGGTCGGCGAGCTGTAGCTAAACTACATCATAATGACACTGTTGCATATCGCAGACTCGACGTCACTGATAGTAAAGATATTGCAAGCCTTCGAGATTGGATTCTAAAGACTTATGGAAGGGTTGATATCCTAATTAACAATGCTGGAGTCTATCTGGACGAAGGAGTAAGCGTGTTTGACGTAGATGAAAACATTATGCAGGATACATTTGCTGTTAACTTTTATGGTGCATTCCATATGTGTAGAGCTTTTGTACCTCTAATGAGACAAAACGGATATGGCCGGATAGTAAACGTCTCGTCTGGATATGGCGCAATGAGTGAAATGGGTGGGTATGTAGCTGCTTATAGAATTTCCAAGGCTGCACTTAATGCTCTTACATTGATTATGGCTAATGAGTTAAGAGACGGGAACATTAAGGTAAATGCGGTATGTCCTGGATGGGTCCGAACACACATGGGAGGCGGTATGGCGCCGATAAGTCCCGAAGCAGCGGCCAAAGATATAGTTCACTTTGCCTTGGTTGATGCAAAGGGACCCACCGGTGGCTTCTTCAGACACAAGAAACCTATTCAATGGTGAAGGGATACTGGCTCTAGTATGACACTGCTTGACATGGGATTGCAAATCATATTTGTTTCAGTATCTGGTGTGATTTCTCCAGGTCCACTTTTTTTTGCAAATTTAGTTTTAAGCAAAAATGGCGGATTTTGGTCCGGAATAAAGATAGCAATTGGTCACTCAATAGTAGAGCTTCCTGTCATCATCCTATATTCTATCCCATTGATAGTACTTTCTTCTCCGAATGTGACTTCTAGTATCATCA
>JBKPGB010000025.1:0-11201 GCA_046729135.1 Thermoproteota archaeon
CAATGACAAAAGTGCTGATAGCAGCAATGACAAAAGTGCTGATAGCAGCAATGACAAAAGTGCTGATAGCAGCAATGACAAAAGTGCTGATAGCAGCAATGACAAAAGTGCTGATAGCTGTGTTGACAGCGGCGACGCCAACTTTGTTGACAGCGGCGATGCCAACAGTGCTGACAACAGTGCTGATAGCTGTGTTGACAGCGATGCCAACAGTGCTGATAGCAACGATGACACTAGTGTTGACACCAGTGTTGTCAACAGCGATGACAACAACAACGATTAGACTACCAATAGTTGACACCAAAAAGATCCCCCTCATTTCTTTTTTATTTTACAATGTTATTTCTCTGGATAGCTCGTTTTGGTCTCAGTTCAACTAGAGATTAGTTTCCGTGATTTTCTGCCAATACATGTTCTAATCTTTGATCTTGTTAATTCTTCTAGATAGTAACATATATTTATTCCACAAATCTTAACCATTTGTCCAGCTTACTCACCTATTAATGCGCTATCTAGCCTTCCACAAATACATGGATTGGTTCAAAATGTATCTTTATGAAATTCCGTTGCAAAATAGTTATAATAGCCTATATCCACAATGATATGACATCATGGAGCAACTTCAACCAAATCAATTTGATAGATTTCTCTCTGAAGGGAAAAAATCTTTGGTCATGTTCTATGCAGATTGGTGCCCATTCTGTCAGAAGTTCAAACCAAGTTTTGAATCCTTGGCAAATACTGCTAATAATAATATCAGTTTTTATGCTTCTATGATTAATGATGATGATAACCCATTGTGGGATAGATTTTCAATTAATACTGTTCCCACACTTATCGCATTTGACAAGAGCAATATCATTTCAAGAAGAGATGCAAAAATAGGTCATGGTTTAAGTAAATCAGACATTGATTCCATACTAAAAGAGATTTCTGAATAAGAAGTCCTCCTAGTCGTTGATCATGATTATGATTGGATTATTATCAATATATCGCTAATTAGGATGATAATAATCATGATCATCATTATTGTCCTTTTAATTAGCAACGATATATGAAAAATGTAGGTGATAACAACAATGGGGACAACTTAATTATCAATCGAAGGGAAAACTTGCTATCCTTTGCTTACATATTTCCAAATATCTTTTGTCTATGTCAAAACCAATGCATGAAACTCCCAATCTGATGGATGCCAAAGCAGTTGAACCTATTCCAATGAATGGATCCAGAACGATATTGCACTTTCTAACACCATGTAATTTGATACACATTTCTGGAAGTTTAATCGGAAAACTAGATGGATGAGGTCTCTGTTCTTTATCCCAAATAGTCTCATATGGGATGAACCAAGTGTTACCACGATCTCTTAAATCTCGAATTGCTCTTTTCCAGCGTCCAATATTTGTTTTGTCTTGATAAGGAACGCCAATGGAAAGTTTATCCAATTTAACGTTTCCGTGTTTAGTAAAATGAAAGACGAATTCAAAACAATCATTTACAAATCGATCACTCACTAGTGGTTTAAAATGTCCAACAGCTATGTCTGCTGTAATAGTTGGATAGCTTCCTACATCTGATTTTGGAATTGCTATGGATTTTACCCAAACAATGACGTTTTGTAATGTGAAATATTCCCTCAAAACATTTGCTACATCTAAAGCAATCCAAGGATCGGAAGGTTTGCTTCCAACGTTTATAAAAAAAGAACCATCATCAGTAAGAACTTTTTTAATTGCTACACTCAGATTAGATAGGAATTTCAAGTAATCACTTCTGGGTAGGGTGTCCTTATAGCGATTGTAGCTTACGCCTATGTTATATGGAGGCGATGTAACAACTACATCGATTTTTTTCTCCAATAATTTATTTTTAATTCCACTAATACAATCGCCATGGTACAACTTTACGGAGATTTTTTTTCTCTTTAATTCTGCAAATTTTACTGGTTCATCTTGCTTAATTTTGATTCAACTTCTTTGTTAGATTTAGAAATATGAAAATCAAAAGTAACCTGAATGCGAGGATAAAGTAGAAGAGGAAAAATTTTGTATCAAATAGTTTTAATGTATTTTCAGATCATTACAAGATCATCTACAGACGATATCATAACAACTGCCTTATTTCCTCCCAGACTTTTTTTCATTCTGTTTACCACTTCCTCAACATCAGAAGAATTTACCACAGTAGCCACAACTTTTCTAGAATTGTATGTAAGTTCAACTGTACCACTTCCTCTGCCTGACGCAACCCTCTCTTTATCTTTGGTTACGCCTTTTACATCGTAAATAGTAGCTTCAAGATTTAATTCTTTGAGCGAAGAGATAATATCCCTAACATTTTCTGCTTTCACTAGCACAGCAAGTCTTTTCATCGTCCTAGACTTTTCTCCGGGCGTTTCTGTATATGTTACTTCAAACGGCAAGGTCGTGTTGTCTTTAACCATTTCCTTAGGTAGAGCTGGGAAGTATAAAAAGCTGATGTAAATATAGTATTGAATCTAAATTTTTGCTAAACGAATGATACTTTTTTTGATATAAATTTTCTTAGGTATTAAATCATGGAATTATAGTTAAAAATATTTATGAATGTTGCTGCCAATACTAATCTAATGGAAAGAAATTATCTTATGAAGTCAATGATTGTAACTGGTATCATACTCACAGTCGTTTTGGCAAACGTGAATTTATTAGCTAAAGCGGGAGCAGAAACAGGAATGGGGAAGGATGTATTCAAGGTGGTTGTAACCCTATTTGATATAACAAATTCGACAAAAGACATTGTGACAATAGTTAATGTAAAAGATCAGACGAAGATCAAACTATTCAATCCCGAAAACCCTGAAAGCCAAGGCGAGGATAAAGTGAGTTATACAATGACATTTCCAAATTTGACAGTAAATGATGGAGATCCATATACTGTATGTACAGTAAAGGCAGAAAACTTTAACATCGATTGTACCCATGGAAAAAATTCTCCTCTAAGTAGACCAGAATTTGTGGATGTTGATGTAATGAAGGGTTCTAGTGAAGTACAAGGAGGTTCTAGTAAAGGTTGAATTCTTACCTGTAACTAATTCAAACAGAGTTGATAAAGATGTTATTCCCACTTAGAAGATATAGTACTGTGTGGGAATAACAATATTTTGACAGACAAGCTATTACTTTATACTGCTGCAGCATGCACCTTTATTGCTGGAATATTACATCTGGCACTTGTTCCAATGTTTTTCAAGCAAATGTCGCCAAATGTTATTCTTTATAGTCTCTGGTGTGGCTCAGCTGTTTTTGGTAATACCTACGATTAGGAAATGGATTTTTCCGTCGTATTATATCGGTATAGGTGGAACCATAGTATTGGTAATATTGTGGATAATCGCAATACCTGGAAGCGGATACCCAATACATGAGATGGATGTGGCAATCGAGGTTTCCCAGATCGCTTTCATAATTTTGTGTGTAATAATAATTAAGAAAAATAAATTGGAAATAGAATCAACGTAGATATGTAGACAGAAAAGGTATCTTTTCTCCTAGTTGGAACAATATTATTCTCGAAATACCAAAATGATCTGGTGCTGAACACATGATGATAGCATTAGTTTCCCAAATTCATACGAGTAAATTAGTTAGAATCTAAATATTATTTTTTTTCAAGTATGGATAAAAAATTTCCAGAAGGATCCTTAAACCATGCTATCTTTGGTTTACCTTGAAAAATACCCTTGTTATCTGTTTTTAGCTCACCCTTGTTATAAATTTGAAAACGTACTCCCAATTTAGTTAGTTCGTCTACTTTCTGCTCAACGTCATCAACTATAAAATTAAGTATGGTAAAAGTCGCAGACCTGTGTTCGGGCTTTGGATATATGAATATCTCGTTACCGCCTTTGAGACGCAAATTTAGTCCTTGTTCCGAATCTGATATCTCAAGTCCTAAAGTTTGGCCATAAAACTTCTTGGTTTCTTCTAAATCGTGAACGGAAAAACTTGAAAAAGCATTTGCATCTTTGAAACTCATACGGATAAAATAGAGCAGAATAAGTATTAAGGATTATATAGTTTAGATAAAAATCGGACTAGCAAAAAATCAATACAGTTATAATTCAATGTGTGCAATGAACTCACACTCAACTGATATTATTTGATAATCTATGCTTATCTTGTCCCCAATGAAACGTAGTCATTGAATTGAGATTAATTGACCTAAATATCCCTTTCAATATTGTAGTATTTTAGAATGCTCTAATTCTATATTCCATTAAATTTCTGAATCTAGATTTTTAGGCAGTGGCTATACTTCAGTCTTGAAGATTGCTCACTAAAATTGTCTGCGGGTTTGATCTCTGCAAGTCGTAACACTTTGGACAAATCATACTTCCAAACCAGTACTTGATCGAGTTTGTTTTCTTTTCACACAATTCACACCGTTCTGGGTTAAACATTTCTTTGATATGTTAGCTATCATATTATATAAAACTTTTCTAGTAGATTTAGATTGATGTAATTCAGCAAATGAATTTAAGCAAGCAACGCAAGGACATAATTGGTTTTAATTACCGTAATATGTCTTTAATAACCATACTAACTGAGAACTTAAGTTGGCTAAGGTGTTATAAATAATATTGTCCTATTAATTGTGAACAACAATGAGTGACTTTAAGAAGGAAGAAAAACGCGAAGTCAAAAGAGACGAAGACGGCAATATCATTGAAGAGAAAAAAGAAGTAAAGAAAGAGAAAGATTAGTCTAGTCTCTTATTTTTTTTATTATTAATAGATAATCAAAATACTCTACCTATTCTGTCTCTCTATCATAAAGTAAATACCAGCCACAGTCATGATCCCAATTGCTATTCCAATTAATTGGTAGAGTTCCACAATTAATAATCAAGTGCATTTTTTATAATTTTATTCAATGGAAAATAATTGCTAATGTATGTTATGACAATCGAACAAATACTACTCCAAGAAATTGAAAATCTAAAGACAATGTACCCAATACTTAGATACCCATACCGGTAAATTTTTACATTTAAGGTCCCGTCAGTTAACAAGATGAACAGAACAACATTATCATTAATTGTGGTTTTGATGCTTACACTAGCATTGGTAAACACTTCATACAATATTGCATGGTCTCAATCAAATAAAGATAAGGACTATTGTTATGACCAGGTAGGAGATGGTCATTTCTGTTTTAATACTAAAGAAAAGTGTAGACTTGAGAAAAAAAGTGACGATATAGCAGAAAGTCCTTGCTACAATAAGGATCGAGAGTACTAGGTTTAATCTATGATTTAGTTAGAGACACAGTGAAAACGATAAAGGACCCTCTCGTCTAGGTGATCTAGATTACAATATGTTCTTTTTTTAGTAATTGTTCTTCGCCAATCTACTTATTCATTATTTAGTATCACTTTACTACAACAAATGTTGAACACAAAATACGTGATGTTTGTAGGACTGTCTGCAGCAGTGTTGACAGGACTAACAGCAACAGGTATGTCACTGGGACAAACAGCATTCGCTTCCGAAAGTAAGAACTACAAATACGATGGCGACAAAGAACAAAAGATAGATCAGGAAAATAAATGTAAGATAGAGATTTCAAATGAGCACGGTGACGACAATAGACAAAATGATAACGACAATGACGTAACTTGCCAAAACCTCGCTCAAAATGCGAAGAACGATGCATCCGTTGACGGAGATCCGTTCAGCGAAGACGATTAAAGACAGCAATTATACATAATAGGTAACGAAGTGTGACTACCACCCCACTTTTTTTATTTTTATTTAAATTCAAATGCCTTCAAACTTAAACGTAATGCTTCATAAATAATGTAATCGACTGTTAGTTTTCTGATGCTGTAATGCCAGCCAGTCCCTGCCGTAATGTCTCTAACAAAATTTAAAGGGACCAAACATTGTACATTCATTGTGTTGCACAGACTTAGGATGTCAAAACAGATTTCGAGGGTATTAACTCTCAGCCTGTTCTCTCTAGTTCTCCTTTTGACTTACGTCAAAATTGATAGTATAGCAAATCCATTTGGACAAGTGGTAAATGCACTATCAGATGAAGTATTGTCAATAAGACCTGTTCAATTTGGCTTTTTGTCGGAACTTTCTCCATCTGAAAAAGCTGCCTCAGCATCAGGATCCTGTGCTCTTACACCAGCCATTAAACTAAATGGTACTCCTCAGCAGACTGAGGGTCCATACTTTGTAGACAAAATGCCTAATCGCTCCGATATAAGATCAGATAGTTCTGATGGCTCAGTAAAAGAAGGAATTCCATTGCGTCTAATCATTCACGTATATGATGTAGATAATGGCTTATGTGTTCCTCTGAGCGGCGCAAAAGTAGATATTTGGCATACAGATTCACAAGGTGTCTATTCAGCAGTTAAGGACATGGGAACCTTGGGAAGGAACTTCCTTCGCGGATATCAACTGACAGATAGTAACGGTACCGCTGAATTTACAACTATTTATCCAGGTTGGTATGAAGGCAGAACAATCCATATTCATGATAAGGTTCGTGTATTCAACGGCTCAGAGACAATCTTAGAATGGACAAGCCAGCTTTACTTTAACAATTCCATGAATCAACAAGTGCACAAACAAGCTCCATATAGTAATCATGGTCCTCCTAAGATTACAAATGAAGACGATATTGTTTATAGTCAAGGCTCAATTGATGGGCTAATCGATAGAAATAGTGGAGAACGACTTATTGTCAATTTAACAAAAGACGGTCTTGCATACGCTGGAGAGTTCAATATTGTATTAAACGCAGACAAAAAATAAATATGCTTGATAAGAACCACAGCCCTAAATTTTAGATGATTAAATATAATTTAGCTTATTCATCTATCATCAGGTTTTAGGCGTTCATATTGCATTCTAAATAATTCTATAATAATTGCAACATTTTCTTGCTTATCCGTACTGACTATGCAAGGACGTGATGCAGTGAACCACGTCGTGCTTCAATAAGCCAGTTATTCTTCTCGATAGGCCTTTGTTAAGGCATTAATGTCAAGCTTGTGCATTTGTAGCATTGCCTTCATGACTCTTTCCGTTTTGTTAGAGTCCTTGTCTTGTAGCATCGTTATCAAAATAGTAGGAACAACTTGCCACGAAACTCCAAATTTGTCCTTGAGCCATCCGCATTGCTGGGCATTTTTATCACCGCCTTGAGAAAGCTTTTCCCAGTAATAATCAACTTGTTCTTGTGTTTCACAATAGATTTGGAAAGAAATGGCTTCATTAAATTTAAAGATTGGTCCCCCATTAAGGGCCAAAAATTTTTGTCCCTCGATTTCAAAGTCAATTGTCATTACAGTTCCTTCCTCTTTTTTATGAATCTCATATCCCTCTTTTCCGTACCGTGTAACGTTACCAATCTTTGCATTCTTAAAAACTGAGATATAAAATTCCACCGCCTCCTCTGCATTATTATCAAACCACAAACACGGACTAATTTTCTGCATTTTGCATCTAAAGTTATAATCCATTAATACTATAAATACATGTATTGACTCGATGTATAGTAAAGGATGATTACACATATTAGAATGCTCAGATTGTGTTCGTGACGCTGCAATTCAATCTCCTTTCTGGAAGGATTGAATTTGTAAACCGGTTTTTAGCCTAATTTAATTTTAGTTATTTTATGACATTAAACTAGAGAAGTATTGTATCTCATACCATTATATCTAAATTATTTTCCTTCATGAAGACGTTTGGACTGAAGGCATTGAAGAAAAATGGAGAACCTGAAAATGATAATGGTGAAACTGGTCCCTGAGTCATAAATGAGTACTTTCTCGTCTTTGTATTGAAAGAACTTGCCGGATCCGTAAATGTCCTATACAAATCGATGGCTTTTTCATCAGATACTAATTCTCTAAGTGTGACTAAATCATTACCTAGTGAGAGGCCAAATCCAAAGAAAATAATTCTTAGTTGCTGCAGTATATCCCTATGAATACTAGATAATGATGTGCTGATAAACAACCATCCCAATCCATACTTTCTTGTGGTCCTCACGGCATCTAGCAAAGTTAGTCTCAATTGTTCAAGATTTGTATCCGTGAATTCGTCTTTCCTAGCGTATCTATGTGCTTCATCCAGAACAACTAGCGTATTTAATGAAGTGTTCTTCTGCCAGGTTTTTTCACCTAGACTAACCAACCCTCTAAGTAATCGCTTCAGTATTAAGGATTGAATAGTTTCATTCCAGTATTTCAGTTGCATCCTGTGAGCAGTTTGTTCAGAAAGATCTATTACAATAAGTGGTTTTAATTTCCAAGAAAATTTCTCTAAAAGATCATCAATTGTTAATGCATCCTGTCTGTTTTCAAACAGACTACAAATTGGAGCCCAGAATTGAGAATACAAATTATCTAAATTTTTTTGATCCAAACTAGAAACAAGGTTATTTAGTCTCCTCCTTGGTTCTGGAGTTGAAAATATTAGAATCTGGACTTCTTCCTTCCGCAATTCATTTATAAAAAGGTCAAAGGACTCTCTTTTTATCAAGTTAGTTAATGATGTTTTATTTCTAAGTTTGGGTATCAATGCGTCTACGGCAAATCTCCTATTTGCGCCATTAATTGTTAATTGATGAAAGAATTGTGATTGCAATAAGATTTCTTCAAACAAAGTCCATCTATCTAGAACAAGATTTCTAACGTTAATTGCCAGAACTTCTTTATTGAGAGAGTTCATAATTTTCTTCATATTGAAATTAGAACCGTAGTTCTGATATTTCTTGTCCGTATTATTGTAGTAATCATTTGCGAAACTCTTAGAAAACTCCCCGACAGGATCCATTACTAATAATCCCATATGAGGAAATTTGGAATATGCTGTCAGAATCATTTTTGCCAATGTTGACTTTCCAGAACCAGTTATTCCGAAGATTCCTAAATGATAGGCTTCACCGGCACCGCTTTCCCCATCATCAAAATGCTTAAACCACATTGGCAATTTAGTTTTGGATCCATAACTGTTCCCCAAATAGAATAAACTGTTCTTTTGCTTCTCTAAAATAGTACTTAAAATATTATCATTTACTTGATAAACATACGTCCCCGTAGGTGGTACCGTTCCTAATAAACTGGGTTCAACCAGATCTTCAGAGCTAGTAAATATAGCACTACAAAGTAACTTTCCTACATGAACATCCTGGATACCACTTATGGGATTAACTGATCCTCTTTTTCTTGCCACAGACTTTATCGTAGGATCCTCCAATAAAAAGTTCTTTAGCGCGATTTCTATTATTTGACCAATTGCATAATGATTTTTAGAATCCTGTAAATATTTGAAAATAGCCAATTCACCAACAAGTTGTCTTGTGACCGAAGATTCTAATACATCTAGAGCAAGTTCGATTGTAGAAGAAGGTGATCCAATTGTTCCTAATATGGAACTATCTTTCAACAAGTAATTAATCTTTTTATCAATAGTATTTTCTAAACCTATTTCCAAAATTATGATCCGCCTTCCGTTCTGTATGAATGCATTAGAAAAAATATATCTTTTTCATTGTGATCATTTAACTGTGTCATTTGGTTCATTATGATTTGTTTATAAGCTGGAATGGCTGGGGCCATATGTTTAGCTATTCTATCAGCCATATATAGTGGGAAAGGTTCCATGATAGAGGGTGTCTGGCATTGATCCTTTATGTTGATTAAAATGGAATTTAGTTTCGTTTCATCATCAGCTATTGCAGATGGCATTTCAATTCTTAGCGCGGGACACCAAGGGTGCGGTTTGTAATAAATTACAGATAGGTTTTTTATTCCTGAAATTACTTGCTGCATCAAGACTCGAAGTTCTTCATCCTCATATGGTAATCTTACATGCCATCCTTCTTCGCTTGTAAATAATTTTGGACGTGTAAATTCTCCTGGATCCAATATCAAGGTTAGAATTGCTCTATCATCATAGTTCTCAGGCCAATGAAGGTTTTTACCTATATCATTCCTAGAAGTGTATTTTGGAATTCCGAGATAATATTTGTAAGTGTCTTTCAAGTCCAAAATTTTCTTATATGAAATCAAAAAATCTTTAAAATCTTCCCTAATTTTGTCAGAAGACTTTGAATTAAGATTTTCTATAAAATTGATAGCCTTGTACATATGTATTAATGCAGTCGTAAGGGACCCGTCAAGATATACTATATCGTATGGGGCATTTGCTGCTAGTTTGATTTCCATTTCTAGCATAATTGCTCTTGCTGAAATCATATTTTCAGGATTATGTTTTTCTGGGTAAACAAACACATCATGGTTGGGTGCAATCCGTTTTCCATTTTCTAATTCATTTATACCCTCTACTCCGACAGCAGCCGCAAATAACAAATCCGTTCCCAAGAGACGATCTACAGCATAGGCTCCATCTACTCCACCCGAAACTAATGGCTTAATATTTCCAAAATTAATATCATTACCTAGGAGTCCTATTTGTTCGAGTTGCAGACGGAATTTCTCTCTTCTACGATTAATATCATGCATGGAGCTTTGAAGGATGTCTCCAATTTCGTTAGTTTTCTGTAACATCTGTTCTACTAAAGAAGCAGGAATTTCCAGAAAAGATGGTGAATCGACTTCATACATTGTTATTTAGCACATTACTACTCAATTTTACCGAAAAGGCGTCATAATGAGTCAAATCTACTATAGGCGTTGATATCAGCTTTGTCTGAACGATCATGTTTTTTACGCCTTATAGTCACTATGAACTTAGCTTTATGCTTTTCTGATAAATCAATATGTTTTACTACTGGATCTGAATACAGTCTTTCTAGAATTTCTAACCTTATTCTGATCTGTTTAACAATAACGACGTTCTGATAAAAGTTTAACCAAATTTTGCGAGTAGGAATAAAATAGAATAAAATAGAATACTGAACAGTACATTTGTATCTAATAATTTAAATATACCTCAGATAAGGAACTATATGCCTCAAAGAATAAAAATTTCTATACCGCCTAAGTACAAATCATCGGGACCAAACATGGAAATTGAGGTTGAAGTAGATCACGTTGCAAACCTCGATACTGTGATTGAAAGGGCATTAGAAACCATGAAATTACTAGAATCTGAAGAAGTACAAGAACTAGTGCAAGAAAAGTATGAAAGAAGAAAAAGAGAAAGGGCCGGACAAGAGCTAGCTTAA
>JBKPGB010000026.1:0-1517 GCA_046729135.1 Thermoproteota archaeon
GGTCTTCATAAAGTAATGGACATTTTCGATAATTCACCCGAACAGTGGATGGTAGATAGAAACCTGTATGAGGCAAAGTCATACTTTTGGATAAGAAATAATGGTTCTGGCTCCATTACAATTAGAGATGTGAGCTTGGAAATTCTTCCATAAATTTGTATTTTTTAGTTTAATATCCTAACTGGATTGATAAATATCCATTCTGCTTCATCAAAAACCATATCAACTACTATCTTGTATTTCTTGGTCAGTACATCTTCTGGTATGTCAAAGTCAAAATTTGCACAATCTTGTATAGACTGAGAACCACAATCATTCTTACCCAATTCTAATACTGGGATAGAATTCTTTGCAATGTGCCCGTCTTGGTTACCTCTGTCAACTAAGTAAACGCGTACATCCTGAGGAGACAAGCTATCATCGCATATATCGTTACTATCGCATTCAAGTTCAAGAGACAAGCTATCATCGTCTTTATCCAATTTCATATTACTGGCCAGCACAGCGTTATTGTCATGTTCAATTCGTGTCTCTCCACCAAAATCTACTGAATAATCTGCGGTAAATTCATAATCTTTGTCTTCGGATTTAATTATAGCTGATGGTATATTATTGAATGGAACAGGCTCAAATCCTGCAGCATATGCATTGCTAGATGTGAAAAAGGTAACGAGCACTATTCCTAATATTATGGCTGTTACGTGAGAACAACTAATTTGCTTATTCATTTGCTATTGTAGTGCAACTATCTTAATTAAATTGCAATTAAATGCCAGAAGCAACTCGAGTGGAAATGATTAGTTCAAGACATTCCTTACAAAACATCCTTTTTTTGAACTCATACAAAATCCCCGTATTGTTTTCACAAGCCTGGCAATGCATCTCACTTTTCATAATGAAGATAATCGATAACAATTTAATACAGTTTAGGTAAAAAATACTTAATCTTTTTTATAATTTATTGTACTTAAAATTTCTAACCATAACCTGATTAAGATATTACAAATCTTTTCATAATATTGTTAGGGCATCATATATGATTATACATGATAAGGAACTCCCACTTGAAAAGATGCAAGCTACTTTGCCACTTTGTTAATATCCTGTAAATTCTTCTATTTTTATTCGCTCTGCTGGAATCCGAAGGTCCACCTCGAGTTTATCCTGCATAGCTTTTACCATTGCTGGCGGACCGCACATATAGAATATACCTTTCTCTATATCGTCAGAATTAAGATACCTTTTCAGCATGGCTATGTCTATCCTTCCCTTTTCGCCCTTCCACTCATCGTCTCCGTTTTTATTTTGTTCGTCGGTAATTGTGTAAACGATTTTAAGATTCTTATTTGTATCTGCACATTTGTCAAAGTCATTTCTGAACAATATATTTTGCCGACTTCTGTTTGAATCTAACATTATGATTTTTATAGGTAAATTCTTGTCTGTGGCATATATTATCATGCTCCTAAAAGGAGTAACGCCTATCCCTCCAGAAAGAAATATGGCAGGTTTTGAAT
>JBKPGB010000027.1:0-1393 GCA_046729135.1 Thermoproteota archaeon
AAGGGGCAAAAGCTATGAAAGGAATCCCTAGCGTTCCCCCTAACTTTGCAGCAAGAACAACAGAACCAGCAGCAGTTACAACTACTATGAAAGTGCCAATAACTTCAGCAAAAAATTTCTTTTGAGTGATTGTTAACCTACTTGTGAGTCTTAAGACCTGCGACAAGCTCCTTTACTCTCAGTTTAACTTCATCCCTTATCTCCCTGACCTTATCAATGGGTTTATCTTTAGGGTCTTCCAAATTCCAATCTAGAACATTTGATAAAAATAGTGTTGGACATGATTCTTTATCCATACAACCCATATTCACAGTTTTGAAAGAATTGCGCATCATATCCTCTGTAATTTCCTTAGATTTTTGATTACTAATATCAATATCGATTTCCTTCATGACATCAATTACAACAGGATTAATTTGTGATACTGGCTTTGTTCCAGCACTAAGAGCTCTGTATCCTTCTGGAGCACTTTTGTTAAAGAAGCCTTCAGCCATTTGACTTCTACCAGCGTTTTCTATGCACACAAAAAGGATTATCTTTTCTGATTTTAGTTTAGATTTGCCAAATGATAATTTCATTTCGTTATCGCCCCAACGATTATACTTGTTATTTTTCTTCCATCAGTCTTATCTTCGGTTAGATATGTATGTTCATTCAGTACTTTGACATCTTGAAATCCTGCTTGCTTGATACAGTTAATATAATTATCTTTAGTCAATGCACCGTCAATACAACTACACCAATCGTCTGAGTCGATTGTTTCCCCATGCACTTCTTTGCTTGTGACTAAGTCTGAAATAATGATTCTTCCTAGGCCATCTTTCTTCAGGATTCTGTAAATTTCCTTGAATGTTTTTACTTTATCTGTGGTGAGGTTGATAACGCAGTTGCTTATTACAGCGTCCACCGAATTTTTTTCAACAGGGATATTATCTTCAATATCTCCTTTTCTAAACTCGACGTTTGAAAACCCATTTTTGGTTGCTGCGTATCTAGCTTTTCGTAACATATCATCAGTAAAATCTATCCCAATGACTTTACCTTTACCTTTAACCTGTTTGGATGCTAAGAACGCATCTATCCCAGCACCCGAACCTAAATCTACAACAATCTCATCTGCTTTCAAATTAGCAAAATTAAGAGGAGCTCCACATCCCACTCCAAGTATAGAAGACTCAGGTATAGAATTTAATGCTTTGTTATCATAACCGATAGCAACTGATGATGATTTGGGATTGAATTCAGTAGTATGGCAGCATTCTTGTGGTGTGCAACAACAATCTGAATTTCCACTTAAAGCAATCTTTCCATATCTTTCTTTAATTTTTGCCTTCAATACGTCTTGCTTCATATCATTATTGTTTACTACAGAAACTATTTAAGTTGTCAAGGA
>JBKPGB010000028.1:0-3652 GCA_046729135.1 Thermoproteota archaeon
GAAAGATCGAGGTAAGAAGGTGGTGCATTACCTAGGATGGCACCAAAATCGACTCCTGAAAATCCCCCGGCGAAAAATATGAAAGCAGCCCAAAATGCACCTATTGCTAAATAAATTTGGAATATATCTGTATATGCCGAAGAAAAGAGGCCACCAGCAAAAGTGTAAACTAGTACAACCAGTGCTGCTATGAGCATTGCCCAGAAGAAATCAATATGTAATACGGCAGAAAGTATAAATCCACTGGCAGCAAAGTTACCAGCCACCAGAACTATAAAGCTAATCATCATAAGAATAGCCGAGATTCCTTCTGGTCCTGCTCCAAACCTTCTATAGTAAAAGTCAGGAAGAGTAAGCATTGACATCTTGTTCAATTTTTTGGCATAAAATGCCCCTGTAAGGACCAAACATACAGCAAGTCCTATAGGAATAACAGCCCCGGCCCAAAAACCAAATTGGTATACCAAGGAAACATTACCAAGAGAGGAATTTCCGTCTATTGATTGAGCAGCCAGCATTGTACCTACAAAAAAAAGCGGAAGACTCTTACCGGCAACCATATATCTTTTACTGCTCTTCTTTACTAGTCTAGAGGTTAATGTCCCAACAACTAAAGATGCAGCCAAAAAAGCAATAACACCGACTCCGTACCAGTCAAGTGATGCCATCCCACACATGTTATTTTTAAATATATATAAGGTTTAATACAAAAGAATAAGATTAATTAAGAAATTTTAATTAAGAAATTTACAATTATTAAACGATTTATGATCATTCCTTCTAGAAAATGATAAATCTAATAGAGTATCTACAATTGGCTTTTGAATTGCAATATTCAAGCATTATACTCATTGTTTAGCAATATTTAAAAAATATAATACAATTAAAAAAATAGACAAAATATGGGTATGGAATTTTATGGCAATTCCTACAAAAGTAACGATGAGCCAATTTTTGTTGGGATACCTACGTTCTTGAAACTACCTTGGCTAAGAAGTCACGAAGAGCTAAAAAGCATCAAACCAGATGTAGCCGTTATTGGAGAACCTTTTGACTTTGGTACTACAATTCGACCTGGAGCAAGATACGGTCCACGTGCAATTAGGGCTGCATCCACTGTGCCGTCACCACCTTATGAGCATTTTAATATAGAAACAGGAGTTGACCCATTTGGGGTTTTTAGAACTGTAGACTATGGCGATGTAGTCGTGTCTCCTGGTGATGTCGTTGAATCCCACAGAAGGATGACAGATAAAGTCAAAGAGGTTCTAGATATAGACGGCATTCCAATTATGCTGGGAGGAGATCATTCTATAACCTTTGCAAACGTTCGTGCATTTGCCAAGAAGTACAAGAATATTGGTATGATCCATATTGATACACATGCCGATTGTGCCCCACAAGGATTGTGTGGATTCAAGTATGATCATGGTGCACATATTAGAAGAATAATGGAGCTTGGCTGTCTCAAAGGAAAGAACTATACTCTGATAGGACCACGTGGGTATTGGCCCGGACCTGACTTGTATAAATGGATGGCTGACCAGGATTTCCAGTGGTTCACAATGCTAGATGTTGAAGAGCTGGGTATTGATAAGATAGCAAAAGAGGCTGCGGACAGAGCAAATGATAACGTTGATGCAGTGTACATAAGCTGGGACATAGATACTTTCGATCCCGCTTATGCTCCAGGTACAGGAGAGCCTGAACCAAATGGTTTGACATCAAGGGAGGGTATGAGACTGATGCGGCTTTTATCTACCTCATTTGATCCAGACAGATTTGCATTTGATTTGGTTGAAGTAGCTCCCAATTATGATGTGAGTGATGGTAATTCATATACTGGTGGTATCACCTCAGGTTTAGCAAACAGATTAATTGTCGAACTATTGGCAGGATTATCACTAACCAAGAAGGGCATGACTGAAGGAAACCCGGTGAGACCGAAATTCTACAGGGGACAGGGTAATACCTATGACTTTGATAAAGGACCAAAGGCCAAAATACCAAAGAGACTTCCACTAAGCTATGGTAAAGATGCCAAAAAATAATTAATGGACTTGTTATAGGTTTCTGATAGACGTGACAGTTACTGTGCAAGGAGAACCCGATACAGCTCCTTTCACAAGAATTTATCAGTTTTACAATAAGACGGACTACATTATCTTGTCCAATTCGATTAAGACTATAAATAATAAATTATCAAGAAAAATGAAAATAAACATCAACGAGACATTGTACATTTATCTTAATTACATCATCAAGCAATTGCGTTCGCATAAGAGAAGAAATGAAATAATAAATAATGCTTCAAAGCTCTTAACACCGGAACAGGTTATGATTGGGGTACCAGAAAGCCTTAGAAAAATAAATTTCAACATTAAACTTAAGAGCACACAAAGACTGCGTATAACAATAAAGGAGCCTATTTCAACTACAAACTATGTTCTTGGTCCTTAATCGGAAGAAAATCTAATTTTATACCAGATATCCAATATATGATATAATTTTGATATGCCAATCCAATTTTGTATGGTAGAAAGTGGTCCTAAATACAACACGATCATTTTTGAAACGATGTGCTAAAGTATATGATCATAATGGACACGACACCCACCGACTTGAATTTAGATCAGTAATAGTGATGCATAGGTCTCTGTTGTTTTCCTAACCTATCAAAATGATCATGTGGTTTATTTCCTCCCTTATGTGAATGTGTAGTACCGTCGATATGGGTATGGGTATGTCCATGCATATCAACTGGTTTTTTCATAAGTACGTCATCTACTCGCAAAAGCAAAATAATCACTTCTGTAGCAGTAATAAGAATCTGTTCCTTTACCATTAGCGGCTCCATGACATGCAAATTCATCATATTGTCTATTTTCCTTTCAATTGCATTTATCCCATACCAGTCATGACTGTTGTTGTATTGATAATCTCTTTTCCATATTTTACTATCGTTTAACAGAGATTGAGTATAGACTTTTTCCCTCAGACGGGTCCCAATATCCATCGTATTCATTCCGGCATTTTTGGCAATTGTTAGTGGAATCTCTTCAAGGGCTTCTGCGAATTTTTGGATTACAATCTGTTCCTTACCAGAAATTAGATTCGAACGGTCCTTAATTAACTGAGCAATGAATGCTTCTACTGCACCACCGCCAGGAACAATTTTTGGTTCGATAATAAAATTTCTCAAAACATAGATGGAATCAAGGACTGTACGATGAAATTCATCCAGGATCTTTTTCGAACTAGCACGTAAAAGAAATGTAATTGATTTTGGATTGCTACACCCATCAACAAAAACCATCTTATCATCACACACCATTTTTTCATACACTTTTGCAGCATAACCAAAATCAGTACTGCTTATTGTATCAAGATCTTTGACAACTTTGGCTCCTGTTGCCTTTGCCAACCACAATATATCATTTTCCTTAACTCTTCTCACAGTTAAGATTCTGTTCTTGGCAAAATGATTTAGTGCAAGAGGATCGATACCTCCACGAGAAAAAATCACATTAGCACCAGATTTGATTACACATTGAATCTTTTGAACCAAGTTACGAGTCTTGTTATCAAGGAAGTGTGTAACTTCGGTCGGATCTGAAATTCTAATTTCCGCATCAGTTTTAGTGCGTTCATC
>JBKPGB010000029.1:0-7412 GCA_046729135.1 Thermoproteota archaeon
TTACTAGAAATTAAATGACTAGCAATAATTCTCATGATTGGAAACTTGAAGGAGATTATTTTGAGGGTTGTAACTGTGATTCAATATGCCCTTGTATTTTTTTACTAGACCCTGATAAAGGATACTGTAACCTTACTATAGCTTGGCATATAGAAAAAGGTCACTATGATAGTATTCCACTAGATGGGTTAAATGCTGTGGCTGTTTTTGTGGCTCCTGGCAATATGTTCACTGGTCCTAAAATGAAGGTAGCCTTTTACGTCGACAAAAATGCAAACCAAGAGCAAATCGACGCTTTATCAAATATATTTTCAGGCCAAGCGGGGGGTTTTTTTGCCGTAGCGGCACAATTTATTGGAGAGATGGTTGGAATAAAATCTGCTCCGATAACTTTTGGAATGGAAGGAAAACGTCGTTGGCTGCGAATCCCTGAATACCTAACCTTAGAAATAGAGGCCATAAAGGGAAGTGATCCTAATAAGGATAGTTTAATTGTAAATCCTTCCTTTAGCATGGTACCAGGACACGATCATGTAATAGCCCACTCTACAAAATATTCCTATAATGATCATGGATTTGAATGGGATACTACTGGTAAGAATGGTTTCTATTCTAGGTTTAAGTATGGGCCGTAAAACTTCCGTTGGATTGAGTCGGCGAAATTAAAATGAGATTAAAGTATTTTTATTATTTTGATATCGTATGAATAAACTGCAAATAATCATTATAGTCTCACTTCTATTCACTGCTGCATTATCTTGGTATTTTTCAACAATGCAGCCTGACATGATGAACATTATGATTGGTTACAATCCAACTTTAATCTCACTTTTTATTGCAAGCTGGACTGCAGGAATGGCTGCAATGATGTTTCCTGCTATAATACCAATGGTTGTGCTTTATAATAAACTGATTACTAACAAGCAGTCAGAGTTATTCGCAGTAACGATACATACGAGATTCTCGCATACTTTTAACATCGTACTCTTTGTTGGAATGTATCTCATAATTTGGGCACTAACAGGTCTAGGTTTACTATTGGGGTGGTCTGTTCCTATGAATTTTCTTATGAACAACCACTCAAATAATGATGTGGCAATAATATTTGGAAGCATTCTGATTATATCTGGTATCTATCAGTTTACTCCCATAAAGAACAAATGCATTGCATATTGCGAATCTCCACTCAGTTTTTTTATGAAGAGATGGAAAAATGGGACAGCTGGTGCAATTAGTATGGGTGCATATCATGGACTTTATTGCCTTGGATGCTGTTGGCCCTATTTTCTAATTATGGTAGTCCTAGGTTGGATGAGCCTTGTCTGGATGAGTTTGTTTGCGGCAATAATTTTTGGAGAAAAAATGTGGAAGAAAGGAATATGGGTTGCAAGGTGCTTTGGAATTGCCTTAATAATATTAGGCGTCTCTAGTATTCTGGGGTTAACCATTCCATACAATAGTATGATGTTTATGCATTCTGAAAGCAATATTTCAGATAATATGGGTATGTCTCAAAATGAAAAAGATCATGGCCTTAATGAAAGCAATTCTGAAATCGGTAAGAAAGCTGATATGCCAAAAGGTATGAACATGTAAGTACTATTTCTTACTGTCCGAATTTAGCAAGTTTGTACTAGATTGTCCGTGTTATTCTTCGACTCGAAAGAAATTAGTTAACCTTCAAATTTTATCTGAATATAAACATTTAAATAATTAAGCAATTACTTAATCATATGCACTTAGAGTTAGACGAAGAAAATAATAAATTAATTTTAACTCATACCAAATTTACGGATAAAGATAAGCAAGAGTATATTAGTCATAATGAGGCAGTAGGAAGGTCCTGGTTTATTGCAAGACTTCTAAACTTCATGATTAAAGAGGCAATAGGTAAATGAGAAACTTGGACAATCATCGAATTGTTTCAAAAGATGAATGGTTAGCAGCTCGTAGCGCTTTACTCAAAAAAGAAAAAGAATTTACTGTATTACGGGACAAACTTGGTCAGCAACAACGAGATATGCCTTGGGTTTCAGTCGATAAAGAATATCTCTTTGTTGGACCAAACGGAAAACAGACTTTATCAGATCTATTTGATGGAAGGACTCAGTTAATTGTATATCACTTTATGTATGATCCTAACTGGGATGCTGGATGTCCGTCTTGCTCTTTTTGGGCAGACAATTTTAATGGAATAGTTGTCCATTTGAATCAACGAGATGTTACCATGATAGCAGTTTCTAGAGCACCATATAGCAAAATAGAGGAATACAAGAAGCGAATGGGTTGGAATTTTAAGTGGCTTTCTTCTTATGATAATGATTTCAATTTTGATTATCATGTATCGTTCACACCAAAAGAATTGAGCGAGAAAAAAGCTTTCTACAATTATAATTTGCAAGATACACACAGTCCAGAGCGAGAGGGAGTTAGTGTGTTTTACAAGGATACTGCTGACCATGTGTTTCATACCTATTCGGCGTATACGCGTGGCATTGATGTGTTGAACGTTGCGTATCATTACCTCGACCTGGTACCCAAGGGACGGGATGAAGATGGCCATGAATTCGCTCAATTTTGGGTGCGACGGCATGATGAATACAGCAAGTAATTAGTGCGAATAGGTCAATGATTGATATCCAATATTTTGTTATTGAAAAGTCTGCTTATTGAAAAGTCTGCTATACCAACTTAGATATATTCTATCAATTTACTGTTAGCTAGATGTATGGGAGTCAAAATAAGAAAATCTAAATGGAAAATGGAATATGAAGACACGATTTACAAGATTTATGATTGGAACAAAAATCTAGCAGCGTATTTCTTTCCGAATTACAATTTGGCAGAAAATAGCGAGAACGAAGATGAAATTATTGAAAAACTGAACCAGTCACATCAAAATGTTAGAGGAGGGAATGTTCTCTTTCCTTTGATAAAATTGAATCTACTTGATAAGGAAGAACGAATAGACCTGGATTATACTATTGACGCACTGGAACAAAATCTGCAACGAACCAAAGTATGGAGGGAATGGTTACTACAAAATGATAGAAAATTTGCAATAACTGGAAATGCGGTATTTACTTCGAGGGAGGACAGGGAGATGCTTTCAATAGTTCTTGTAATCGACTCAAACATAGTACTTGGAGAAAAAGAAACGCTTGTTGCATTAGCTCCCTTATTGGATGAACTGCATGAAGCCACTCTATTGTAGAAAAAATTTATTCTGCTTACAGGTAACCAAGTATTATTTTATAAATTAAAAGCTACAATATCTGGTAAAAAAGAATAGTAGGTAGGTATGTTTGATCCCGGTAA
Organism: Thermoproteota archaeon; assembly: GCA_046729135.1. Taxonomy (GTDB): domain Archaea; phylum Thermoproteota; class Nitrososphaeria; order Nitrososphaerales; family Nitrososphaeraceae; genus TA-21. Next base: position 3,319 of record JBKPGB010000029.1, read on the forward strand.
CTAATGTTATTCACTACATGTGGTTTATCATTCAAATTTGATATAGTTTTTAGACCTGATTGACATTGACATTAGACAAATAAAATGCATTGGTATTAAGCTATTGGCGATTCCAAACTCTATAATTCAGTTTTGGACAAGCAAATTCCTTATTATTCATCTTGTAGGAGAATGGATTAGGTAAATTAAAATATTATATTGTAACATCAGGTCACAGGAGCCATAAAAAGGTAAGAGTAATTGAAGGACAAGAATGACTCTGATAATGGTGCAAGTAACAATGTAGAGAGTTCTAAAGAGCCCCCTGATGAGAATCATGACATAGTGAAGTGTGAAACACTAGAGGACGGAACAGAAGCTTTTATGAAATGGATGAATTCAACGGATAAAAAATCACATTCTTTAGCTAATCCCATTGTTTTGATTAAATTCACTAACGATAAACATACAGTAGTATATGACACGATTATGTCCCAGGAAGTCGATGTAGAATTAACCAATGGAATACCGTTTTGTAACTTTTGTAAATCCGATGAATGCGCTCATGTAGGATTTGCAATATGCATAGAGCAAATGTATGGTCATCGACGTGGAGATAAAGAAGAGACGGTTGATAAAATTATAGATTACTAAAATCAATTTTGATAGGTCATGTTAACTTATTATTATTCTTCATTCTTTTGGAGCTCTCTTAAAGCGAAATGAAAAATTGTTTCCTTCTTTAGCAGTAGAGAGTATTTGCAAATTTCCATCCCCACTTAATTATATATGGTGTTATGAACGTAGTAATTATTGTCATAGTTCCTATCATAGGTAATAAAAACGAACTAGCACCACCAATGTCTGTTCCTCCCTTGGCCACAACCAGCGCAAGCTCCCCACCAGAAGAAGACAATCCAAAACCTGCCCTTAATGCAGTCAGAGTGTTATAACCCTGAGATTTTGAGGATAGGAATACTGTGAAAAACTTAGCAATTAGTGATACTGCAATAAGTATCATAGCAGGAATTATAAACGAGGGTATCTGAGTAATGTCCATTAGAGCACCTATGGAGATAAAAAATAGCGCCCCGAACATATCCTTGATAGGACTAGTAAGAACTTTTGTAACCGAATGCACTTTTGATTCTGCAATCAATACACCTGCAAAAAATGCACCCGTAGCTACAGATATGCCAATTTCATATGCAATAAATGATAGTCCAAACGCTACACCAAGAATCGTTACTACTAATACATCGTGTTGATTTGTTGCCCCGACATAGTTGACAAATTTTGGTATTATTTTTGAACCCAACACTAATACTCCACCAATGAAAGCAAGAACGGTTCCAATAGATACCGCTAGGTCAACTACAGATATTACGCCTGTAGAAGATACAGACTGCAGTATTGCTAACATAGAGATGATGATAATGTCTTCAATCACGGCTACACCTAGAATTATGTAAGACGCCTCTTCTTTTATCATGCCAAGTTCTTCTAAAATTCTCATGACAATAACCGTGCTCGTTACAGAAATTGCGAGTGCCAGAAAAAGACTGTTAGAAAGTGAATAATTCAAACTTTGACAAACTATGAATCCTATTGCAAAAGTTCCTAACGCTTCTGAAAAAGCAATTACAGACGCTTTTTTCCTATTTTTTTTAGCTTTTCAATAGGAAATTCCATTCCTACAACAAACAAAAGTAAGACGACTCCTATCTCGGCAAATAGATTCAGAATATCTGGGTTTAATACTAAACTAAAAGGAGGAGTATATGGACCGATAATCATTCCTGCGATAATGTAACCTATTACCATTGGTTGCTTGAGTTTATAAGACAACAACGCCATGATCGATGCAACAATCATGACTACGGCCAAATCCTCTAAAATCGGTCCAATTTCAACTACCGTAGTTTAAGCTAAATAACATACTTTTTATAAATGTGAATAAAGTATTTCCTTTTTTCTGAATCGAGCCAACTCACATTCCTAAATAATCATGGATTATGAAAATATGAACATACAATGTAGTATTTGGGTTAATTTTTAAGATTCCAGAATGCTTAACGTTCCTGTCGGTACCTACTACGCTATCGGTCCAAAATTAGGATTCTTATTATATCGATTGCTTACCGAGAATTAAGTTCTTCTGTTCTTAATAACGAAGTTCGTCTGCCCGAAATCCGTGGAATGAGGAAGAGGTGATATTATACTGGAAATCGTACAAATATACTTATAGATGGTTGATTCAGCCACGAGCACTTAGCTCGCATAACAGTCGGCTTACTACTAAACATTCTGAAGCAGTAATTACGTCAACATTCTTCTTTAGGAGAGCCGATTTACCCCGCTCTATAACATTATCTATTATCTGCTGAGTGATATTTGGATTTTTAACCAGGAAATCTTTTATCCTCTCTTCAAGCTCGTTAATTTTCTGAGTATGGATTGACATTCATCAGGATTGATGACTTTGCGGTAATTAAGCGTGTTCATGGAACTAATAGTGTCTATGCAAAAACTCAAAATTATGATACTAACAATATAAATAACATTAAAAATTTACAGGGAACCATATGATTACATTATGTAAAGATACTTGCAATACTAAAGGTAGTGCTTCTGCTGAATCCTATGACCTCAATGTAGGGCGACAATAGTGAGCTTATTTTTTGATTCACACAACTTCTGCTTTTGCGAAGCGGTCTCCAATACTGGTAATTCTTATGTTCGTTTTCTGTCCAGCTTTTGCACCTTGAACAAAAATTACAAATCCTTGGATTCTTGCAATTCCATCGCCCCTTTTGCTTATTTCTGATATCTCAACTTCGTATTCTTTTCCCATCTCTACTGGTTTTGGGCTTGAACCAAACGTTCCTCCCCGACTTCCGCCTCTATTATAACCATTTCTTCCACCGTAACTCATTACTAAGATAGCATTAGCTCTCCCCGTAATATGAATGAACATAATTATTGTAAAAATATCAATATAAATCGAGTAACTTTATGATGCATTTACTTAAATTGAAATATACAACATCTGAATAAACAAGCTAGTTTCCTAGTACGGGAGTATGTCGCTGATAGAATTTGACCGTTATTTTGGAGGAAAATTCGAACCTGTCAAATATACGTGATTAGAAGTTCACACATCAAATCTAGAGGAACATATTATAGAATATCCTAATAAGATTCGTACAAAATTGACACAACAATCGTTTAGGATTTGAATTCAATAATAAGCTCCTACTTGTAATCAAGGCTGGAAAGAAACCATAAATTCATGTCGATCAGGCCGTATGCGTTATAGATAATCCGTGATTTTATCATTTTCACTTTCTAAGATACGTCTTGCAACTTGTTTTCCGTATGTCATTACTGCCTTGATGCTAGAAAACTGATTTAGGAATTCAATCTCTTCTTTTAAGAATCCAGGATTGGAATTGTATAGTTCGTTGAATACCAGTTTTTGATTTATTCTCTCTAAAGTCTGGAGTCTGGTATATATCCTATCAATACCTTCTACAATCCCATTATCTATCATTGTTTTGATAAGCCTTCTTTTGGATAAATTGAACATTCCTGTATGTATGTCTCTGTCAAATACTGAGAGAACATTAAAGTGGTCTCTTGTACCACTATACCCTATTATAGTTGCAGGTAGCAAACGCAAGAATTTAAGGGAAGCTCTATTGACGTGCTTTTTATCCAGAACAACTATAGATCTTCCAAAGGTGAGTATCCCATTCATTATCTGATCCGGTAAACGTCCATCTAAAACATCACAATTGGACTTGAGCTCTACAGGATAGAGTGAAATTGCGTCTATTCTGCATTTTTCGCTTCTGGCAACCCCAGTTAGTTGACCTAACCTCATAAGGATTTCATAATAAGCTTCCGTCTGTTCAGAATTCTGGTAAGTTTTAGTATCTTTGGCTCTCTGCAAGATGGCAATCACCAAGTCAAATTGACCAAAGTACCCTTCACTTTTGATTCTTATTTCACTATCGAGTTTTGTAAATGGTAAATTTCTATTTTTACTATCTATAATATGTCCTGATTCTATAGAACTAACAAATAGGTCTTTTAATTCCAATTCATTCATA
>JBKPGB010000030.1:0-23491 GCA_046729135.1 Thermoproteota archaeon
ACCTACAAACTTAATGATGATGCAGCTACTGATACTAAAGCCAAACCAGTATCAGATAAAGAAGATACTAAAGCCAAACCACTCTCAGAGGAAAAAGTACAAAAAGACAAACCAGCGGTAACAAAAGAAATTAGCAAAGACAAACTAACAGATGACAAACCAAAGTCTCTAGATAATGAAAATAAAGCAGACTTATCTTCGTCAGATGAGTCTACAGATGGCAAATCTGATGTGAGGGGCTTACTTGGACCATCAGATAATTCTGAGCCTATTGATAATCATAATAATGACTATCACGGAGAAGAGAGCACCAACACAAATGAAAAGGATCCATTTGCTCCCCTGAATTAACTACGTTATGTTAGGATATAAAAGATCTCAACATCCAAGCCATTTTTTCGTGTTCTTCCATTTTATCTGTTAGAAAGTTGGCGGTTCCTTCGTCGTTTAGGTCTTGACATTCCTTGATGTTCTTCCTAAGTGTCTTAATTATGGCCTCATGGTCGGATAAAAGGTTCCCTAGCATAGTATCGGCATTAGGATACGTACCTACATCTTCCCGTATTTGAGAAGAATTTATGAACTCTTTCAATGTAGCCCTTGTCCTGCCACCAACCGCCCTTACTCTTTCTGCGACTTCATCAACTGCAGCAGATATTAGTTCATATTGTTCTTCAAAAAACTTGTGCAGATCATTGAACCTAGGATCTTCAACATTCCAATGATAATTTCTAGTCTTTGTTAAAAGTACATATTCATCTGCTAAATCGTCATTTAAGATATTCGAAATCTTTTGCAAATTCTCACGGGAAATTCCTGTGTCTATTTTATCTAAAATATTTACTGTCTTTGATTTGGACCTATTCATACAATTAAATGAACTACATAGTATAAATCAGTTGAGAGCTATCCAAATCATCTATTTAAATTACTGTAGATAATTTGTATGTACCAATGACGGGTGAGAATCTTAGCGCCACTTCGATCATCAATTTTTTTATTGGATTACTAATTTCTACTCTCGTAATTTACCTAGTAACCTTATTTTCGAGACAAAGAAGAAGTATGAAATTAGCCCTACTTACTGCAATCATAGGATCGGTAGTATATGTAATTGCTTATGTTTTCCTAAGAAATGGTTTTCCTTCTGCTATCTTGGGTGGAATTGCATCGCTATTGGCTCTAAAAGCAATATATCACATGGGGTGGCTAAAGGCCTTGGTACTGGCAGTAGTCATATGGATAATAACTCCTATTATAGCTGAATATTCAAGAAATGTTTTTCTTGAGCTATTGAAGTAGTAATCTTCTCCTTTCTTGTTTTTTATTTCTTTTACATTGTAAATCGCCCTTTACATCGGCGCCTTATTATCAACTAAAGTTCCAGTCAATTCAGTGCGGAATGCTGCTAATTCCAAATAGTCATAAGGATTATCATTTCAAGAGAAAAATATATATATTGTAATAGACATTACATAATGTCAGGTGATATGCAAAATTGTGGATAGATCCATGGGGATTTAGAGATAGATTTTTTGAACAGATAGACAAGGAATTTTCGGAGGCTGAGGACATGCTAAACAGGATGTTCAGAACGGTAAGAGAAACTGGCAGTACTGCTTCACAGACATCGCCGTATTTCTACGGATACCAAATCACTATAGGACCTGAGGGAAAACCTCACATAAGAGAGTTTGGTAATATAAGACCTTCTTCGAACGGACTGACAGAACAAAGTTCAGTTCGCCAACCACTTGTGGATACCAGATTCAATGAAAAGGAGAATACGATGGTAATTACGGCAGAGATGCCCGGCATAACTAAAGAAGACGTAAAGGTATCAATGGAAGAAGGACTGGTAACTATACATGCAGAAAAAGGTAACAAAAAATATCATACAGAGCTTCCCGTAGAAAGAGAATTAGACACGGATTCTACAAAGGCCAGCTACATAAACGGAATATTGGAATTAAAGATACAGTTCAAAAAATCTCCAAAGCCAAAATCAAAAGAAATAAAAGTTGAGTAGCTCTACTAGTCAACTAAATCAATTTTTTCTTTTTTAATTTATTGGGGTATTTTTTAAATGGTATTGAATAAGAGTAACCAAGTGTCTGAGGTTATAGAAACTAAATCTGAATTTTCAGGATCCAGGTTCTACAATAGTAATGCTGAGCTTAGTTTGGATCATGAACTATTGTCACCAAGTTTAGTAAACTCCATAAGCAAAGAAGTTCGATTAAGACCAATTCCCAGCAGAATCGATTATAATTTTTTTAATTATTGTTCTACCTGCGAATTGAAATATCCGAAACAGATATTGCGTTGTAAAGACTGTAATCAGAAAGTTAGAACCAGACCATGGCATCGTTCAAAGATTATAGATCGTAAGAGAATTTAATACAGTGAGATAGTTTAAGTTGATATCATGAAAAGACTGATTAAAGGCGTTTTCCTGGATATTGGCAGAGAAATTTCGATAGAGTTGGATGATTCACGTTCTCCAAAGACTGTTCAGGCAATACTTGAAAACCTACCTATTGAAGTTAAAATCAATAGATGGGGTGATGAGCTATATACTGAAAAGACCCAGATTGTAGAGAGGGAAGAAGATGGGAAAAGGCAAGTAAATTTATTCGATGTTGCCTATTGGCCGGAAGGCAATGCATTATGTCTGTTTTATGGACCGACTCCTATTAGTGAAGAAGGAAAAATTCTGGCTTATTCTCCTGTAAATATAGTGGGAAGAATTATTCCTCATAATAATGAAAAAGAGAATATTTTGGGAAAGATCAAAGATAGTACAAGAGTAATCTTCAAGTAAATCAAATCCTGCTATTTTTTTGATGCTAGGAATACTTAAGCTGAAATAACGCTAAAATTTCCCCTATTATTCTATGACCTGTAATATTTGAACTCTAGAGTTTCTTGTGTCAGTAATGTAAATATCTTTTCCTTGATTATTTACCGCAATATCTTCAGGCTTGTGTAGCTGTTGAGGACCCTTGCCATCCGATCCCCAGCTAGACAGATAGTTCCCTGCATTATCGAACATTTGAACTCGCGAATTTATTTTATCTACAACGTACACGCGATTATTAGTATCAATTGCGATACCAGGGACAGTTTCAGAGAATTGACCCGATCCTGTTCCTAGAGACCCCCACTGTCTAACAAAAGTATCTTTACTATCAAAAACCTGAATTCTATAATTTTTCATGTCAGTCACGTAAATATTGCCCTTAGCATCAATTGTAATCCCATGAGGAGTATTAAATTGACCTGGACCTACGCCCTTTGATCCGAGAGTTCCTATAAAAGTACCATTATCATAAAATTTTAGAATCTGGTTCCCATTTGAATCAGTCAAATAGACTTTGCCGAGAGAATTTACCGCAATTTGATGTGGAGCCCTCATAAAATCGCGACCCCCTGTGCCATTAAATCCCCATTTTGTGATGAAGGTCCCATTAGGATCGAATTTTTGAACTCGATGATTTTTAAGCTCAACTGTGTAAACAAATTTTCCTTTGGGGTCAACCGTAACGTCATGCAAACCCAAAAATTCTCCATCACCAGTTCCTTCAGAACCCCAACTAGTAAGAAATGTACCATTTGGAGAGAATTTTTGTATGCGTTTGTTTCCGGTATCACCTACGTAAATGTTACCAAGATTATCAACTGCAAGACTATGAGGAGAAGTAAACTGTCCTTTTTCAATGCCTTTCATTCCAAGCTGCTTTATATATTTAATCTCTGTTTCCTGAGAATATACAGGAGTACAGCAAAAAGGATTTTGATAAATTATTATCCCAAACAATGCTACAATAAGTACATAAGTTACAGATTTTTTTACTCCCCACATTGAAACTATAAAAAATTATGGTATTGAAAAATAAATGTGTATGCAAACTAATGTCTCTACTTACATTAATAAATCAGTGGTCCCTAAGATTCTGTGTCCGCATACGGATGTAGATTATCGTAAAAATTTAATTAAGTCACCTAAATTATCAATCTGAATTAGGAGCGGTATAGAGAGGCAGATGACACTCTTCACACTTATAATAGAGAAAATCAAAGTCAGAACATAAAGTCATAACATCATGACATCTAGGGCATTCAATTTCGTTTTCAAGATTATTTTCAAACAGTACTGGTTTAGTATGTTTTTCGAACAGATATTGTATTGACTTTGAGTTAGATTCGACCTTCATGGTCAATCTACTCTTACTTATACAATATATTATAAAAGAGCTACAAGATCCAATTCGTGTTAATGATTTTCAAAAAAATTATTGGTTAATGACATATATCTATTGTCCTTATATAATGAATAATTAGGATATCAATAAAAGTATTATATTCTAAATCTGGATATTCTTTAAAAGGAGACCTTAATCCCGACTCTTCATATCGATATTTTTGCTCTTTTTTTATATCAGTCAAATGGTACAACGCTTAAATACTTGATCAGCGTATATATAAGTAATTAAATCGTTATAATGTCAAAGCTAATTACGTGTTCAATTTGTAATATAAAAGAGAATAAGATGGTTACTGATTTAGTATCCGGAGAGATTGTGTGTAGTAACTGTGGAACAGTCGCGATAGATGGTATTGAAGAAAATGGTAAGGAATGGAGAAATTTCAATGACCCTGAGACAGATAAGAGTAGAATTGGTATGCCATTTTCTCTCGCAGTGCACGATATGAATTTATCGACTATGATTGGCAAAACGAACAAGGATTCTACTGGACAATTTATTGATTCAGGAATGCAAGCTAGAATGAACAGACTACGAATATGGGATTCACGTACTCTTTTCCGTGATAGCACTTCACGTAATTTTACGACAGCCTTCATGTTATTGGATAAACTGAAGGATAAATTAGGTCTCACACCTTCAGTAGTTGAGAAAACCGCATACACGTACAGAAAGGTTCAAGAGGATGGATTAATAAGAGGCAGAACTATAGGCGCTGCTCTTGTTGCATGCCTCTATATATCGTGCAGAGAATTGGGAGTGTCAAGGACAATTGATGAACTTGCTGAGGAAAGTAACATAAGCAGAAAGGCCATCGCAAAAATTTACAGGGATATTGTATTTCACTTAGGAAGAAAAATACCAGAAATAAATTGTTTCCAGTGTATAGAAAAAATTGCAAATAAAATGCAATTGAGTGAAAGGACGATAAGGCATGCAAGAGATCTTATGAATAATGCACTCAAATTAGAATTTTCTGCAGGGAAAGATCCAATGGGATTTGCGGGAGCAGTACTATATGTCTCACTCCAAATGGAGGGGAAGACAGTAAGACAGGTTGACATCGCAGATGCTGCGGGAGTTACGGAAGTAACTATTAGAAATCGAGCAATGGATTTAAAAAACCGGCTCCATTTGATTTAACTAGGTTTTTTTAACTGCGTGAGAGGAGCTTGAGAAAAAAACTATCATTTTACATTACTATGTCGTTATCGTAATATGTGATTCTTAGATGAATGTATTCTGTGATTCAACTTCAGTACAAACTGTATCAAAAATATTTTAATCCTTTGGATGATATTAACATCTATTGGTAAATAAAGATGTAGATGTACTGTTTTCACTCTACGATATATATGATCGAAATAGAGAATCTATTCTCTGGTTCCTTGAAGATTTCAATGCAAAAAGCTATGAAGAATATAAACAAAAATATCATGGTACATCTCAAGAAAGATGCCATTTTATTCGCGTTTGTGGTTTCTTTGAGCTTTCAGGTACTTTAGTAAAAAGGCGACTGATTGATACTAATCTATACTTTGATGTTTTTAATCCTGGTCCCTTCTGGCAGAAGGCAAAATCAATAATAGAAGGAATGAGGGAAACAAGACCATTTATTTATGAAAACTTTGAGCTTCTAAACGAAATGAAACTGAAGTGGGCCAAGAGAAGGACAAAATAATAATTAACAAATAATAAAAAAATAGTTATTGATAGTAAAGTAGTGATAGTAAAGTAGTGTGCTGTAATATATTTTTAATTACTCATTTGTCAACTTTAGTCCAAATGGTTCTGTAACAGAATTACATGTTTCTACTAATAATTCAGAATACCTTTTTGTATCGTACACTGTCTTTGAATTTACTAATTCAACTGGAATACTTCTTTTTCTTGAATTTTTTCGATAATAATCCGTTATTACATATTTCAAAATTTGTCCTGCTTTAGGCGATTTACCTGCATTCTTTAATTGCATTAATGCATCTAGTTCAACAGTATTCCTATTTTCATACTCGTCTAGATTTTTCGATATCCTTTTTGTTAGAACCAAATCATTTATGGAAACCTTCCTATATTTCAAAAGCTCCAGATGCATTTGAAAAATATCCCTAACTTTTGGCATCAAATCTCTAACTTCTTTGATCGAGTTAGCTTCTGACATTATGTTCAAAATATCTTGCTGAACGTTTGAAAAGAATTCGGCAGTGTCATGTCTTCTTGCTTCTATTCCCCTCATCGTTACAGTTCCATCTTCAAAGACGCCAAAGTAGCGATTAGAAACTGGTAGTATAGCATTATTCTTTGAAGGAACAGTTCAAGAACTTGAGATCTCTTCATATCTGCTATCAATTCAAATTTAGAAAGAAAATTATGTTCTTTTATCATGGAAAGTATTTCTTTATTCTCTATGATAGATTTTAATAAAGACTTTTCAGAAGCAACATAGATTTTATGATTCCAACTCTTGTCTACCACTCTTATCGTTGTAGAATCAGCTTTTTTTATCCAGAAAATCATGCTACCATTTAAAGCATATGCATCAAATAACCAACCAGATATCATTTTGTTATAGTGAGTTTAGATACAAATTTATCAACTATACTGCAGCACAAAATTAGCTTGTTGTAATTCTCTATTCTAGATTTTTTTGTACGTTGATGTACAATTAGATGAAGCATGATCTCTTTCTTACCAATTCTGAACTATATAATAAGAAGAGATTCTATGAGGCGGGGAGGGTTACAAAGTATATAATATAATGAAAAAAGGTAGGTAAAACAGAATACAATACAATAAAACAAAATAGAAATACTACTAATCGTTTTAGAATTCAATCTTTCCTATTCTGCCATTCCGATAATCCTCTAAAGTTTTATCAATCTCTTCCTTACTATTCATAACAAATGGTCCGTACTGTACTATTGGTTCATTCAGAGGCATTCCTGCAACAAGCAATACATCCAAAGGAGATCTTGCATTCTCAGATTCACTAATAGAAACATATTCACCATCATTTTTGAACACAATCAAGTTCTTTTCTCCCACCGTTATTTTGTTTTTTCCAAAAAGACCTTTACCACTGATAATATACGCAAATGCATTATAATTTTCGGGAATGGGTTGAATTACTTCCGCACCTGGTTGCAGGCTAAAGTGCAAATACAAAATAGGAGTCAACGTGCTGATTACAGCCTTTGTATCAAGGTAATTTCCTGCAATAACTTTAATCGATACTTTACCATTAGGCGTCCTGACTATAGGAATTTTTGTGGAAGGAACATCCTGGTAATCTGGTTTGATCCATTTATCAGTTTTGCGAAGATTTATCCAAAGTTGAAATCCATGCAACCTACCTCCACTTTTAGCAAACTCTTTTTCTGGCATCTCTGAATGAACTAAACCAGATCCTGCTGTCATCCACTGAACATCACCAGGTCCAAGCTTGCCAGAATTTCCCTGAGAATCTTTGTGTTCGAATCTTCCTTCAAGTATGTATGTAACAGTTACAAAGCCTCTATGAGGGTGGTCTGGAAATCCTCTCCCCTCTTGCGGTAACAAATCTAACGGACCCATCTCATCTAAAAGTAAGAAAGGATCTAGATTCCGAATAGATCGTGAAGGGAAGGATCTATGAACGATAAACCCATCACCTTCTGGAGTTTCATCACTTTTTTCCACAAGTCTTATTGATCTATACTTGGTTTTATGGGATTTATCAATAATATCGCGCTCTTTCCCAATTTTTTCCATATTTTATATTCAATAATATTGTATTTAAGTAAGGTAGTAATTCCCGACCTACACAGCTACAATATGCATTTTCGATACAGTTTCAAGTAAACTTTTCATAACGATATTTGGGAATAATATACAATTGTGCTATTCAAACGATAATATTAAATTATGAGGAATTTTGATTCCAAATTCAATCTAATACTAAAGCTATTACGACGGGATTAGTATGCCTAATCTTATTAAATATTCTAATCAGAGTTGTTACAAACCCATATTTCTTGTCAATCATAGAATATACTATTGACGATTCTGCCGAATCTGCAAAGTTTACTTTCCCATCAAACCAGCTTCCCTTCAGATTTCCACGAATATCACAAGGGGCAATCCTCACATGTGGATTGTTTCTAATTCGCTTAACCTTGCCAGATCTCGCATCAGTTCTAAAATATATCAAACCTTGGTAAACTATGAACCAGATGGGAGTTTTAACTCCCGTGCCATTTTTCCTAAATGTTTCAATGTTAATATACTTGAATTTCGATAATTGGGAGAGTTTATCTTCAGACATGTATAACCTTCAGTATCGTAAGGCCTTATTAGTGAATCTGTTTGTAGATTTTATCGTAGTTAAGTTTCGTGAAACACTTAACCGAGCGATTAAGTGTTAGTAACGCTAATCTTGTCTGTCTATTATTCATCTTTTGGTTTAATATTTCTGAAATTAAAATAGAGTGCCAAATCATAGATAATCTTTATGACACCACTTAATAGAAATGGTGCTGCAAATGATAAAGTCGATTGAAAGATATATCCAAATAGCGAAGGAGATACTGTTTGTGCAATATTTCTTGAAACATTGGTTAATCCCAAAGCAGCTGTTCTCTCATCTTCACTGACAATGGCTACAATGTATGATTGTCTAGTCGGAACATCCATCTGCGACAGAGTCATTCTGAATAAATAGAGTATAATGGCCAATGGTAAAGAGGGTGCAAAAGCAAGCAAGATGAGCAAGATATTAGACGGGATATGTGTAAATACCATTGTATTTACAAGACCTATTCTATCGGCAATCTTTGCAGCTGCAATATAAGATAAAGCAGTTAAACAATTCGCAGCTGAAAAAATATAAGACAAAACAGCAAGGTCGGCTCCAAATCTTGTAAAGAACCACAGAGACACAACACTTTGAATTACAAAACCTCCTGCAAATGAATCAATTGCAAATAATGTGGAAAGCTTGGCAACAATCTGTTTTGATCTTGGAGATAGGGTATGCTTAACCGTCCTCTTCGTATTGAGCTTAATTTCAATATCTTTTGAGATCATGAAGTAGATAATCAAGATAAATAAGCCAAGCATGCTGTACAGGCTAAATAAAATCTTGATTGATTCAACTTGACTTAATCCATAATAGTGATATTGTAAAAGAGATGGTAAACCAGACAGTAAGATGCCTGCAGACATGGCAAACGTTCCTACCATATTGTAGAGTGCATATATTGTATTCATCATTTTTTTATCCTTAATTGCTTGTGGTAATATTGCCTGTTCTATTGTAAGGAAAGCACCAGTCTCTGATCCAGTAACATTAATAATTCCTATAAACGCTGCTAATATTAACATCAAATAATTGTCAGTAAATGTGAATATAAATCCAGAAACTGACATTAATGAAGCATAAATAATAAGAAGCCTCCTTCTCCCAATTCTATCTGCATAAAAGCTAGCAAATAATGTAAAAATCACGCTGTTTACAAGTGCCGATCCTAAAAGTAGACCTATCTGGATGTCATCAAACCCTAATAACTTTAGATATATGGCTATGAGAACACTAAGAAATCCATAGCCAAATGTCCTCAAAATTCTTACCGTAAGTAACAGCTTTCCATCCCTTGAAAGCCAGGTGAGAGAAAAATTCATAGGATTTGATTATTTCACATTGAATTTTTATCGAATATTATTTTCGACTTTACAGTAGACAAAAAACTTTTTACTATAATTTCCTATTTAATGGCCAACCCATTTCCAAATATTCTCTGCCAGTTTGAGAATAAGACCTTACTTCAATCTTAACCATCTCAACATCTATTTCAAACGTTCCACTGCCTTTTTTAGATCCTCAAATAACATTACGGGATGGAATTCAACCTTCGCTCCTATGTCTTGAAATAATGGTTCAGCAATGTCTGGTATCATGTCAGCACTTTCAAGGTTAACAATAAACGCAAAAGTCCTATCTCCACCCGCTTCAAAAAAATAAGCTGCCTCAGCATTCACTTTTTTGATATAATTCTCAAGATCCTGCAAAAATTTTGGATTCTTTACCATTTTATTACCCGCTTCTGTTGAAATTTGAGCTCTAACTAGAAATCTCATAAGTCCTATTATCCTGTATCGTATAAAAGTCTTTGATTTAACGGGCTTCCACGTATTTGAAGCTTAAAATAGATATGTAGAAGATTCATTCAGTTATCCTGCGCACAAGAGCAACAATAGAACTTTGATGAGTTAATCCCCAACCAAATTCCAGATTATATTTATAATAATACTAGCTTTAATAGGAACGTACAGAAATCTGGTAACATGAGATTTTGACTAATAAATTGCCATATGTTTAGCATGGATGAATTTCTATCCCTATAGATCCTTCCCACAATTGAAAATTTTGAAATGACCATCATTAATCGTAGTTCTATGCATTTTTATGAGAGCTCCTTCTTAGATCACTTTATCAGGTCTTCCATGAGCAATTGGAAGTATTTCTTCGATTATCCGCCTTGGGTAAGTTTTCTTTGACTGTAATTTGATGATTAAGGATAGATTGGCATTAAAAGAATATACTTACGACCACATCTGTACCTGTATCTATCCAATCATACCTGATTCGAACCCTTCAATACTCCTGTGTAGGATTCATTATTGATTGTTAATTGAAAGGGATTTGTTAAAATAATGTATATCAAAGCACTCAAATATGCTATAGAGAAAATGATTTTATGAACAAAAGATTATTTCTTTCAGTAGTCGGTTTACTAATTGCAGGAGGAATTGTTGCACAACATTCTATTTCGAATCATACGTATTCGCAGGTAGAGAAAAAAGAACTGAAAATTGGATATTTTCCTAACATTAATCATGCACAAGCAGTAATCGGTATAGGAAATGGGGATTATCAGAAAGCACTGGGCAACAATATTGTAATAAAACCTTTTGTTTTTAATGCAGGCCCATCAGCCATAGAAGCTCTTCTTGCAAAACAGGTGGACGTTGCATATGTGGGCCCAAATCCAACAATAAATGGTTATGTTGTCTCTGATGGAAAAAGCGTGAAAATAATTTCTGGTGTATCAAGTGGCGGTGCGATATTTGTCGTAAGAAACGACTCGGGAATTAATTCAACAAAAGATTTTGCTGGAAAGAAGTTTGCCTCTCCCCAGCTTGGCAACACTCAAGACGTTGCACTGAGAAAATATCTACTTGACAATGGTTACAAGACAAAGGATAAAGGTGGAAATGTTGAGATACTCCCCGTTAAGAATGCAGATATTTTGACATTACTATTAAAGAAAGAGATCGATGGGGCTTGGGTTCCTGAACCTTGGGGTGAAAAACTGATAAAGGAAGGCAATAGCAGACTTTTTTTGGATGAACGCACGTTGTGGCCAGATAAAAAATTTGTGACTGCCAACATAATTGTTAATCCAGATTATCTTCAACAAAATCCTGAAGTAGTAAGAAAATTACTAGAAGCACATGTTAATGAAACGCTATGGATAAATTCCCATAAAGCAGAAGCACTAAAGGCATTCAATGCTGAATTGAGAAGTCTGACAGGACAGACTATTCCAGATGAACAGCTCTCTGAGGCCTTTTCTAGATTGGAATTAACCTATGACCCTATAAAACAAACATTATTCAAGTCCGCCAGTGATGCCTTTAATGTAGGATTTCTTGGTAAAAGCAAACCAGATCTATCTGGTATATACGATCTTACCATTCTCAATCAAGTCCTAAAAAAGAAAGGACTACAGGAAATTGATGGCATTAATGTAGCGGCCAAATTAACAGACAATACGAATAAATCAGCTCTTGTCAACGTTACCAACAACTCCCTCCAGTAACGATCCTTTGAAATTTGGATCTAGATCTAGATGTACATTTTAATCCATAATTCAAGAGCTTATTCCAAAAGGTAATAGTACCAAAAAGAACTGGAAGTAAAATTATCTTGGTCCAAGGGAAACAGCACAGGAATTAGGACCAGCTTCCAAATCAGGCATTTGCGTGTTGTCAAATGGTAGCATTTTCTTATTGATATCTATGATTGTTTTGTAGTTCATTGGCGTTGATGGCAAAGTGTCTGTAATAAAATGAACAAATTCATCTTGTGTCATGGAAGGAAGTTTTATTTTTTTATTTAGTGAACCAATCGTGTCAGCTATTGGCACAGCATGCTTTAAGCTAATTGAACTTCCATCAAAGTGCGCAGGGAGAATTACAGTATTCTCAGGTAATTGAACTATTTTCTGATGATAAGTTTCATACAGAAGTCCAGCATATTTTTTTGCTTCTTCTCTTAAGTCAGGTCGTCCAACACTATCAACAAACAAGGTATCTCCGGTGAATAAATAGGAATATTGAGTATTATCTTGTGCACTTTTCTTTCCATCAGTATCATCAGAATAGCTTATCAAAAAAGACATACTGCCATTTGTATGTCCGGGTGTGTGAATAGCTCTTAGCGAAATTTCCTTCGATATTTGTATTTGTTCGCCGTCTTTTATGTAATTGATATTAATTTCTGTGTTTTGGCTATTGTATTCCTCTAGTGAGCTGAAGTACGCGAGGGTTTTTGCGTTTGTTTCTGAAGATAAGGTTTTAGCTAATTTTGCTACTCCAGAAACGTGATCAGCATGTTGATGGGTGTCGATTACCTTTATTATTTTCAATCCATTTTCCTTGGCAACATTCAGAAAAGCCTCATAAATCTCTCGACTTGGATCTATAACTACTGCTGTATCATCTTCTTTTGAAGATATAATATATCCCATACATCCCTTAGATATTCTTCTTACTTGCCATATTCTAAAGGGAGCTTCCTTAGGAACTCCAACTTCCGCAACATCGTAGACTTTATTCCATCCTGCCATTCCGCCCTTGACACTTTTTACGTTATATCCTAATTGGTTAAGCAATCTTGCCGCCATCATTGACCTATTTCCGTGCGAACAAACAGTAACAATTTCTTTGTCTTTTGGAATCTCTTTCAACAAATTAGAATCATTCAAAAATAAACGATCAACGGGGATCAATTTAGGATTTTGATGATTATCGTAGGATAATTTCCAAGATTCATATTCTTGAGGAGTTCGAACATCCAGAATAAATATATCCTCATGATTATCTATTTTCTTTTTCAATTCATTCGGTGCTATTTCTTGACTATTTCCTCTCCTTTCGCCATTCATATGTCATTATAGATTACTAATTTCTATATAAACCGTGATTACAGAATATTAATCCTTGTCAGCTGAATCGTGAATTTTAGAATCTTTAATTAGATTTAATCCGGCTGAACATTCAGGCTTACTCTTTGCTAGCAAACATACAAACAAACCGATAGATGTCTCTTTATCCTGATTTGATCACAATCTGTATTCCATCTGGATCTGATACCATGAATTGGTCTCCATAAGCACTCTCTTGCTGTTTTCGCTGTTTAGAGTTGAAATAGCCGTTCTCAATAGTAGACCTAATTTTATTAAAAAAAGACACATCAGGAATGACAAAAGTGAAGTTCTTCAGTCCTGCCACATTACTGTTTTGACTGTGTCCATTTAAACTGTGCCAGGTATTCATTCCGATATGATGGTGATACCCACCTGCAGAAAGGAATGCTGCACCCATTGAGGACCAATCTACAGTAATATCAAGCCCTAATTTTTTACGATAAAACTTCATTGACCGCATTAGATTTGTGACTTTGAGATGCATATGTCCTATACTAGCACCGCTAGGGAACGGAATTGCGTCCTCGGTCTTTGCTTCGCCCATCTCAGATACTAGGGACTGCAGATTGAGAGGCAATGTATCCATGAGAATAAGTCCTTCAGGGTCCCTAGGCCAGTCTTGCCGTGGTCTGTCACGATAGACCTCAATGCCGTTATTTTCTGGATCTCTGAAATATAATGATTCACTGACTAGGTGATCGGCAAATCCGTCATAGTGCACTCCGGAATTTTTGAGTGCTAGATAGGTTGAAGCAAGACTCTTTCTGTTAGGAACAAGCATTGCAAAGTGAAAAAGACCAGCTGAATGTGAAGAATCTATCTTTGCATTCGCATCATGATGTAGTTGGAGAATAGGTTCTTCATTTTGAATAGTGTCCCTGAAACCTAATTCGCAAACCAGATTACCATCATCGTCTTCATCTCTTTTTTTTGTTTGCAAGCCAACTTTTTTTTCATAAAATATTAATGTTTTGTCAATATCCCTGACTCTTAATGCAAGGCAACTCAATCTAATGAGATTATTAATTTTGGAACTAGACAATATGTTCTGTATATTAATGTTGGTTAATATCATTTAAAACAATAGTATCTTATAACATGAACCGATTAAAGAAATTGCTATATTCCAAACTAATACTAAATCTTTTCTAGGAGTATAATTTCATATGTTATTGCATTGCAATTCTATCATAAAATGCGGATTTTCCTTAATATTAAGAAGATGAATATGTGTTTATATGCGAATCAGTTCTAATGTGATTTATGACTTTTCCTGGGATTGACATTGTTTATCTTGTAAGTATAAGTTCTGAATAATTTTGAATGCTACGAAAAACCTAAAACAAGACCATATATTGGTAAATCGACTTGGCAAGATTGCTAAGAGATGTTCTGATCTCTTGTATAGCAATGTAGTTATTCCAATAGAAGATATCAAAATAATATCGATGCTTATTCAGGAATTTGTAGATAAATTCCACCATGGTAAAGAAGAAAAGGCATATTTTCCACGCATGAATGATAAGAATAATTATTCTGAAGACATTCGAAAATTCTTGATAGAACATGAACTTGGTAGACGTATTGCAAAGATGTTGGTCCAGAGTCTGTTAGCCTGGGATAGCGGTATTGATTCAAGGGAACCAGTTGCCAGATTCCTGAATGCTTATTCGGTATTCATAAGTATACATACAGGTAAAGAAAATTTATTTTTTGATCTTATAGAAGAAAGAGGCAGCCTTTCTGAAGAAGAGCATTCTCTATTAATGAGACATTATAAAGTTTGTCATAGCGATGCCGGAGGTAAAGCTAGAGTCGAACAGATGACAAAACTGATAGGATACCTTGAAGAAAGAGATTGGATGAGAGAGTAATGTGATCAGTTAATGATTATTGATCTTGCCTACTCCAGAGCTATTATACGATTGAATTAAACTATTTGCAAATAATATAACTTGCAGAGTATCTATTTCTTTATAATAGGAACAATAGGAGCATGAAAATATAGTTAATTTCATTGTCAAGTCTTTTCCTTACAAATCACTATATTAGATATTTTTCTTCAGTTCAGTATTTTTCAATCCACATGACAAACACTTGTAAGATTTAATCTTTTCAGTTTCCTTTTCGCATATTAAATTCTCACCACAGCATGGACATTTCATGGTTCTCTGAGATTATTGAATCATCGTTCTCATATTTATGCAAATCAATGAGATGTTAATTTCATGTTTATTTCATTAATTAAACAGGAGATTTGTTCCATATGACTACCTCTCCAATATATCTTGCTACAGTTGGCACATTTATAGAATATTTTGTTAGAATGTAAAAGTCGCACTGGAATATCATACTTGATCGAATTCTTATCAATAATTGTATCTAACAAACCATTGCAACTGGTACATAAATAAGGTACATTTTGAGAATTAATAGATTTAATATTTAGGGAGCTAAAAATAGTAACTAGGTTTTCTATTTCTGTCTCTTTGTAAGTTAAAATTGTATCGATCCCCTTTTTCTTACATCTATTAAATAACATCCTATCGCTTGTTAAAACTATTCTGCCTTTATTCTTTGATGAATCTAAAATATCCATGTCATTGATATTAGGATCATAAATTGTATCAAATCCGAACATTCTTAATTTTCTGGCAATTTTACCAAGCATAGCATCAGCCATAAACGAATACTCTTTATTCCTTTGCATTATTTGGTAATCTTATTCAAGAACATATTAAATAAAATTATCCATTATTTGGATCATGAAGCATAATTATGCTACCAACTTGTTTTATTTCTTCATCAAAACATCGATCTCCTGATGATGCTAAATGAAAATCTATTAACTTAACATTATCGCTCTAGGTGGTGTCTTCTATCGATTATACAAAACCCATTACTTTCACAAATTCTTTACATTAATCGGACAATAGTTGAAGGTCGTATTCGGATTTTACGTTGTGACCAACTACGATGCAAGCAATTTAATTATTTGGTGTCGTTGCAACAGCATCTATAGTGTAAGTAACAGTAAAGGGTTCGCCGCTAGTTTTATGAAAGACCAGTCCACTTCCTGTAAATTGTAATGAACCTGTACTTATCGGTGTATCCGTGACCTTTACAGGGCTATCTGAAAACATTGTCATTGTAGAAATTGCAATGGTACTATTATTAGGTAAAGTGGCATGATATGGTTCTCCATGTTCAGTGTCTATTGCAGATTGCGGTTTGAACTGTGCAAAACTTCTATTTCTATAGGCTTTGCTTGCGGTGAATGTAACTGTACCAGTCCAGATCTTGCTATCATTCCTCAAGGGTAGGGCGAATACGATCTGATGTGGAAGTTTGCCATGGGGTGTGACTGTAGGAGAGGCTGGATTTGACATCTCTGTTTTTTAGAACCAAATGTTTTCTAACTCTGTCCTCTTTCGTATTGCAATATGAGTGAAATCTTCATTATTATCTATGCAACCATGCCAGTGCAACATAAAGGCAGGAACGCAAATAACATCACCTTTTTCCATCATAACAGTTTTTTCAATTTCTACATTCGTTTTAGTAATGTCATCGGGTTCAATCAAGATTCTTTTTGCGAAAACTACAATACCCTTTCCTTCTGTGGCAATTAATATCTGTTCTGAAGCATGTATATGCGGTCTGGTTCTACAACCATCTTTGAAAGTCACATAATACATCTCTTGTTCCCTTGAATCATTTTTTTCTAATAGACTCTTAATTATGAAATTTCCAGTGAATTTATCTTTGTATTTTTCATTTGGTTCTTGCTTTGCAGATACAATACTTTTTTTTTGCATCATTACTTCATGCGATTCCCAATTATAAAAACTACTAAGTCTGTTTGAATTCTTCATGAGTTTAGAAAAAAATAATGCGATTATTTTGAAACCATCGAATTTACATGACTACTGCCATTATTTAAATTGACCGAAAATCTAGGAACGATCACGGTTTTAGATTTCAGCAATTCATATTACGGCAAAAATAAATTGTCTCTAGCAATGAGAAGAATGAGCTCATCTTTGTAATTGTTCCTACAGAGGTCGCTCAAAAGATTACTTACTCACATGCTTCTCAAGAAATGATAATGTCTTCTGCCAAGCATCTTGAGTTTCCTTCGGGGCGTAATTTTCTCCAGATGGATTTGCAAAAGCGTGACCAACTCCTTTGTAGATGTATATCTCATTTGGTATACCAATAGAATTTAAGGCCGATTCAAATGCCTTTACAGTGTCAACCTGTATTGACCTATCTTGATCTCCAAATATACCAAGTACGGGCCACTTTATGTTTGCAAGGGTCGCATTGTCTGTTACCAGACGACCATAATATATGATAGTAGCTGCCAATGGGTGATCCTGGCTGTTTAGAGCAAGCTGCAGTGATTGTGCTCCTCCAAAACACCATCCCAATGATACTATCTTCTCTGCATTAACATTAGGGAGTGAAGAGACGTACTCTACTGCTGTTTTCAGGTTAGCGGTTGCAATATCCTGATTGTCCCTGACATATTGCGTTAGCTCGGATGAACGATTTCTGTCAGTGGTAACCTCACCTTTAAACAAATCAACAGCTAGTACTACATAGCCATTTCTGGCTAAAAGATTTGCCATATTCTTGATATTGTCGTTTAGTCCCTTATTTTCATGGATCATTATGACTGCCGGAAGTCTATCGTTTTTATTAATAATATTGCTCTTATTCTCGTTTGATGTAATTGGGTACACCAGATATCCTTCGGCTTGATCAAAATAATTAACGGTCTTATTTTCTAAATCAACACCAGCGTTAGAAACGTCTAAACTAGTAAGGGTCGTAACATTCGTTACTTTACTCGGTGTTTGACCCGCTACCAAATTCATAAAACTGTCTGATATTATTCCTGAACCAACTAGAATAATGAGGAAAAAAATTCCAGAATATACTTTTTTCACACATGATTATGAAATATATTGTTTATATTTTTTATGCAAGCTCATTACATTCACAACCTTTGTAATAAACTAATCTTATCGTAGGAACTCGTAACATAGTAAAAATCTACATCAAAATAAAAATCATTTTAAATAAGATATCATATTTACATCTAACTTTATGATTAGTCGTTATCAAAGGACCTTTCTTTTTTTAAATAAAATGCTAATCTGATATATTAGTTATCTTCCTAGGTAACAATAAAAATAATTGAAGCTATCTATTATAGTTTATGATAGAAACCTACTGTATCTTAAATTAAGGACTGATGACCGATTCTTTTTTATAACGCGACAATTAATGCAATACGAAACTAATATGAGAGAAAATTTTATTCTATTAAGATATGCTGCAGCTGGAAGTACTCTCATAGCCGGAATATTGCATCTCTCGTTGGTCGCAAACGCAATTGAAAGAAACTTTAACACAGGTATATTATTCTTGATAGGAGGGCTAGCTCAAGTATTTTGGGTTCTTCCTACAATCAGAGGTTGGAATAAAGTTTGGTATTATGTGGGCATTGGAGGAACTTTGACATTCATCTTAATTTGGGCAATTACAAGGTTTCCTGGAAATCCAATTAATGGCCGAGGAGGTTCGATCGGCGAAACAGCAATTGCAATAGAAGTGTTTCAAGTAGCTTTTATTGTCCTCAGCATAATTATCTTATGGAAAGATCCAAAGGTAGACAAATAAACATTTTAAACTGGAGCAATGGTCAGAACCTTGTTTGGTAACTCATTAATTGATTGACAGGAATATTGGAACCAATTATTAGCAGAAGAGTGAAAAGACATCTGTGCGATTCTTCTTTAAAGTAACAAAAATAATATAGGATAGTAAGAACTAAGTATTGACGAACTATATTATCTTATGATTTATGGATGTGGGCTTTAATTTTTTCTTGCATCTCAGGTTTGAGTACGTCCTCACGTGTGTATCCGTGGTCTTTTATGGCATGATCAACTAAATTGTTCATTAATTCCTCCTCTGTATCACCCTTTCCTACATAATCGCAGTCGACTCCGACTTCTCTACATGATACTGATAACATTGAAAATTATAAAGAGGAATAGTATTTAAGTATGTTAATAATTGAGTTTTCAGAGAAATGGTAATTTTATGGAAGGGATTTATTCGCTAACGGTGGACTTGCAGTTGTTGGTGCTGCAGTTGTTGGTGCTTTTTTAAGATTAAGGGTGAGAGTAAGTGCATTTGATAATGGTGTTTTCTTTGTTATATCAGTAAGTGTTATGTTTGCCGATATTTTATCCATCAACTTGTCTCGAAATGTAGTCTTAAGTCCTTCTATGCCTCCGCCACTCTTAGCAGTAAATCCACCTGGAATTGAAGTAGTTCGTATCAATGTTCCATTTGGAGCAGTCACCTTCATTACGGCGTTTAATTTTTTATTTTTTAATGTATCATCTTCAATTGTATACTTTACATTTACTCTAACTTGATTTGCATCAGTATTTGTTAGAGGCACATAGCTTGAATTAGCTATTGAAATAACTATTCCTCGTTTAATCTGTGCAAATAGTGACTGGGTGTTACTTGTTATTGCATGAAAAACTAATATTGATGAAGCCAAGGTTAACACAATCATATATTTTGTTAATTTGAACATTGTTATTTATTCAGCCAGTAGTCATTACTTCTCCTAAATAAAAAATCTTTCTTATCGGCATTCCATTTACTGAATAAAATCTGCTTACTATGATGAGAAATTATTAACCGAAATTGAATCATTCTTTGAGGAGATTAAAAATATGTAGGTCAGTAATTCCGATACAGATTAGGTGTATTCTCAAAGCATTGGGTAATAAACATTAATAGAAATCTGATAAATACCCTTGGTCAAAAATACATTAAGCTGAAAAGCAACTTACCCAATACTAGTCTTAGTTTTTCCTAATTGAATGATCTGAAGCAAAAACCTCCACGATCTTATTCCAAGCATTGGCCAAGTTTTGCGTATTATATCCTCCTCCACCGAGTCCAATAATTCTTCCATGAGAACTCTCATGAGCAAATCTATGCAGTACTTCAGCAGCATATTCGTGTGATTTTTCAGTATATCTCAAATGTGTTAATGGGTCCCCTGACAATCCGTCTGCTCCACACTGTAATATGATAAGGTCAAATTTCATAGAACTAATAAAATTTTCAATTTTCATAAAGGCTGAATTAAAATCACGATCGGTTGCACCGGGATGTAGAGGCAAATTTAGCTTGGTGCCTTTACCAGACCCTAAACCGTTTTCTAATTCAAAGCCGGTCCCGGGATATAAGAATGAACCGTCCTCATGAATATCAGCTATTATTACATCAGGATCCTGTTCAAATTCGTAGTATACGCCATCTCCGTGGTGAGCGTCGATATCAACATACAATATTTTCTTTAAATTGTATTTAGTCTTTGCATACATTATTGCAATCCCTATGTCATTAAATACACAAAAACCGCCGGCTGCATTCCTTCTTGCGTGGTGCAGACCTCCAATGGGATTAAATGCGTGAGTAATTCCATTTGTTTTCTTAATTACTGTGTCAAGAGCCAATAGTGTAGAACCTACCACGTATAAGGATGCCTCAAATACTCCTTTAAAGCAAGGCGTATCGCCTGAATCAAGATATCCAAATCCAGCTATTGAAGATTTTTTTACAAAATTGATATAGTCTTTGTCATGAAAAGAAGATATTGTGCTCTCATCCGCTAATAGAGGGGAAAGTAGTTTCAAGTTACCTGAGTCAAAAGTCACTGATTGACCAAGCTTTGACCAAAACGCATCAAGTCTATTAGAATTCAACGGATGTTTCTCGCCAAATGAATAATTTGACAGCTCCTTACCTATGATAACGGCGGTGTCGCACATTATCTGTGTATCCACCACTGCAATATTAGTAGATTGTCAGTATAATCCCGCTATTTTTTCAAAAAAAGACATTTTTAGAATAAAAATAAGACGGGAAAAATAGGTCTTGATAAAATACTTGGAACTTGATGAGATAAGATGTTGAGCAAAATCTTCAAATTTTCAAAAATGCTTTATAGTACAATTGCGATATTATCGTTGATCAAAATGTGCTACGATTTTGAAATCCCGGAGAAGGTCAAACAAAAAAGTAGAAATGTGCTAGATAAGGAAGATCAGGAAATTGAACTTGAAATGGAACCTATGACGGTCTCAAATTAATACAATATTTTTTATTTATTTTCAAGAACTAATGTAATTATTCCAGAATTATGGCTAAATTGTGGTTAGCTTGTTAGGACCACAATCGTTCAATTATTGCTCTACTGAATGTAAGTCTGATTAGCATTATCAAAGTTTTTAATTATTTCATATTTATTTTCAAATTTATCATAGCTTACATACCCTAATTTAGGAAAAATTTTCAAAGGATTTTCCGCCATAATCGTTACTGTGCGTTCTTCGCCAAAGAATTTTTTGCAAAGTTCAACGCTCATAAATCTAACTCTGTCTTCATCCAGAATTCCAAGACTATGGAGATACTCATGTAAAAGTACCGTAAATAAATATGCGTTGTATTCATCAGTAGAAGTTGAATATTTCTTAACCAAGTCTAAGACGAAACTATTCATGGCAATGACATTTGAACCCAATACGTGATAAGCCCCTACCCTTGTAGGCATTCCATGAAGCATCAGGCTCAAACCAGCTCGTTTCATTTCATATATTGAATTGACAGAGAACTTCACGAACTCAAAGACTTCATTGAAGTCCTTCAAATATGATAACTTGTTATTATTACTGATTTGTTCTTCGGTTGAAATGGTTGACACTTATACTTACTTTATTCTCGTTTTGGGCCTATAAATCATGGGCTCATTTTTTCTGTACTTGATGATGTTATTGATATCATTAGGAGTAAAATACAATACATTAGATTAATTAAGGAAATATGGCATATTTTCATGGTTGTTTTATTCCATATGCCCTGAATTCTAATTATACTAGTATGGCCTCATAAAGATCTCATCGAGCGTTTCACCTACACGACGAGCCCTATGCTAGGCGGTGATCGTTAGGTAGGTCCAACTGGAAATTGTTGGTCCATCACATGTACCATGACAGTATCATCATCTTCTCTATCAATCTCATCACGTACTGTCAACTTGAATTCATATGTAGCTTCCCCTGAGACGACCTCGGGGGCCATGAATGAAGCCCTAGATTTATCGTCATTATTAATTTCAAATGGTCCATTATTATTTTGTACCTTAGTACCATTAATTCTGACCAATTCCCATTCAAAGTCAACAAATTTTTTGAAACCGCCTCGACTTTCAGAACCATCTAGTTTTACTTCCTTATTTTCAGATACTCATCACCTGCATCTGCTCTAATCCTAGGATATTTTCCAGCCTCGGCAGTATCCAGTGTTGAAATTTGCATTGTTATAAATACACTGGCAAAAACCAGCAAAGCATGTACGAATTTGTTCATCGTCATAAAAACGCCGTATCTCATAGATAATCTTTTCTGTGAAATATTTCCTTAAAGCTATAGATTGTTTTAGGACAAGTATAATGCTATATCAGTGGCAGAGCCAAGAGAAACTCCAAAGAAAAATGAGTGTTCGATACTTTAATCCGGATCATGTCATTAGTATTTTTTCATGCTTTTTTTGCCAATAACTTTGGTTAGCTCACTAGAACTAGCACATCCTTTGAAAAAAGAATTAGAAATATTTTATTTTCCTAAAACACATAGCCAATTATTGAAAGTCATGTAATCGTTTGTCTCTATGTAATTCTATTTTCTTCTTAACCTCTACTTTGTGTTTATTCAAGACGTGTTCATTGGCACAATTGTCATGCATTATACCAATATCGCAAAATTCACAAGATGTAACAAAGTCTTGATCATGTAATATTCTTTTACAAAATTTGCAGGTATCAGTTTCAATATCGTAGATTGAAAGAGGCTTTAACCAAGATTCACGCCAAAG
>JBKPGB010000031.1:0-44162 GCA_046729135.1 Thermoproteota archaeon
TGAAAAAGAATACAGTGTCTCTTGTAGAGTAATAGATATGTACTCTATTAAACCAATCGACGTTGAGCTTGTATATCGTGCTGCAATCGATACTAGCGCAATTGTTACTATTGAAGAACACAATATTATAGGAGGTTTGGGCAGTGCTGTCTGTGAAGTCACGGCTGAAAATCATCCTGTCCCTGTACATAGAATGGGTGTAACCGATATTTTTGGTGAGTCAGCTAGAGAAACTGAAATAGAGTCTCTTTTGAGTAAATATCATTTGAGCTCGGATCATATAGTAGAATCTGTTCTTAAAACCAGAAAAAGGATGAAGAAATGAAAATTTTTCTTGACACAGCAAGTATTGACTCTATCAAGAAATTTGTTGATATGGGAGTAGTTGATGGAATTACAACAAATCCGACACTCATCTCTAGAGAGAAAGGACATCCTGAGGATATAATGCGAGAGATCGTAAAAATTGTAAAAGGTCCTGTAAATTTGGAAGTTGTGGGAACAAAAACTGAAGATATGGTTGAAGAGGGACTACGATTAAAAAAATTTGGTGAAAATGTTGTAGTAAAGGTTCCTATGACAACTGATGGGTTAAAGGCAGTAAGGAAACTCAGTGAACATAAAATTAAGACAAATGTAACTTTGATATTTTCATCAAATCAAGCATTGTTAGCTGCAAAGGCAGGCGCATCCTATGTTAGTCCTTTTATAGGAAGACTTGATGACGCAGGTCAGGAAGGGATGATTGTTATTAAGGAAATAGTGCAGATCTTTCGCAATTATAGTTATCAATCTGAAGTTTTGGTTGCTAGTGTAAGACATCCGATTCACGTTATCGAGGCAGGGAAGTTAGGAGCACACATAGTAACCCTTCCACCTGACATATTGGCCAAAATGCTAACTCATCCTCTTACTGATAAGGGCTTATCTCTATTTCTTTCAGATTGGGAAAAAGTCAAGAAAGAACACAAGTACACAATCTAATTTTATCTTCCATAATATTAGGATAATTAAATAGGGCTTTTAAATGCACAGCCATGGTTAAACTTGTAAAAGCGAAAGAACTCTTGTTGGGATTTCATCCAGTTGGCTAACAACCAGAATCCTTTCGTACTCTAGGTATTTTAGATTCAAACCAATATTGATAGCATTATTTACAGTTTTGCCTACACCTACAGCAACCATGTGAATTCCATTCATCTTGTAGGTTTTGATTGTAGAGCGAACCGCATTATAGTCGGACGGTTCACCATCAGTTAATGTTATCATTATATCGGGTTTATATGTCTTCATCACTGGTAACAATAAATTATAAATTTCTGCAAGAGGTGTTCCCCCACTTGCCTTAATTTGAACCAAATTACGTGCATTTATAGAAGTCCATTTAACATCTGGATGTTTAATTACCCAGCACGTAACTTTCTTGTTCATTGTACTAAATGCATAAGCAGAAAATTTTACATTCAAAAATTTTAAAGCTTCACAAAGGGCGACTGTTGCCTTCTTGTACTCTAATTCGTAATCGTCTATGCTGCTAGAATGGTCTAACAATAATGCTATTTTGGTATTTATCGTATTTTTAAAATCCGTGAGAAATGGTTTTGGCTGCGATTCTATTACGGATTCTATGTCAATCTCGTCACCCATTATGTCATGGATTTCTCTCCATCCTCTTTTCCATGATCTAATGACTGATTTTAACTTTCTAATCAAATCATTATCATAAATTACACTTTCGTCTAAATCGACACTCTCGGGAACCTCCAATCCAAATTGTTCCATTGCTGAGTAACCTTTGTTATCTGTTTTCTTACTCTCCTTTACTAGACTTTCATATTCCCTTAAAATCTGGATACCAGCCATAATGTCATTAGTGGATTTTTGCTCTTCTTTATTTCTAATTTTTATCATCCTTTCTATTTCTTTTATCAAATTTTTTTCTGTCATTGATAATCCAATTTTACTCTTAAGGGTAACAATTGGGATAGTGAAAAGAGAATCGATTTGCAGAATCTTAATTATTTTAGGTATTTGCCGCTCTATCCATTCGGTTCTATGATTCTCTTCTATTGATTCATCAATCAATTCTCTAGCAAAGTTAACTGCCCTCTGAACACGATCTGATTCTGAACCAAAGAGTTCGCCCTTTACATAACCTGTAAGAAGGTATTGAGAAAATGCCTCCACAATCTTATGCTTCCCATATAATGAATTTAGTAAAGGGCGTGATAACCATGAAATTCCTTCATTGAATATTACCTCATTTTCCATACCTCTCCATTCTCTTAATCCTAAAATTTCTACTCTCTTCAATTCAATTGAGTTTAAAATAAATCCAAAGGCATGATCATTGCTTAGACCCTTTGTTGAATGTGCTATTCGCATCGATTCATACCATAATGAAACACGCCATTGACGATATTTTTGAAATTCTGTTCCATTATAGTATCTTAATGAAGGCATAGAGATAGTATTTTTTTCTAAATTAGTCGTAGGCGGTTTATCTTCTATGAGTAAAATAGTTGCTTTTTTATTTTCGGACCATCTTCTGGAAAGAAACGTTCCTAGATTTATCAATACATCATTTCTTAAAGAAAAATCTTGTACATAAGAGAAAGACATCTTATCACACAAAAATAGACGTTATCATGTCCATTACCTTTCTGTATTCTACCTCTCCCCACTGATCATAAACATTTGCATATACTACTTCGGCAGCTTTCTTTGGAGATACTTGATTTCTTAACAACTTTGCAAATGCTATGGATTCTCTTATACTAGGACTGTAGTATAGCTCTTCTAGGGAGGCAGCTTCTCTTAGACTATTTGCTAGTTTTAGTGCATCGTCTATGTCATTTTCATTTGAAGCATCAAAATCTACATGGTGTTTGATAATCTGCTTCTCAATTTCTTTCGGTGGGTATTCGAGTCTTAGTCTAACAGGAAATCTGCTCAATATTTGTGGCGGTAATTCCTTCGTTCCTTCATGAGACAGTGGATTGATTGTAGCAAATACAAACCAATTCTCCACTGCCTTTATTACTTGGCCTTCAGCTTCCTTCAGTACAATCTGTCTTCTATCATCAAGAGCTTCATCCAGACGCAACAGTACATCAGCTTCTGCCGCATTGAGTTCGTCCAAATATAAAATTCCACCATCTCTCATGGATTTGATCAATATACCTTCCACAAATGTAACTTCACCTTGATTCATCGTTTTGGTTCCAACTAGATGTGATTCACGAGTTCTTAAACTAAAATTAATTGAATAGAGTGTTTTTCCAATCTCAGAAGCAAATTTCCTAACCAAACTAGTTTTCCCAGTTCCTTTTGGTCCTATTATAAGTACAAAAAGTGACGTATCATATGCTTTCTTAATTACATTAAACGAATTATTCCAATCAAAATAATTTGAGTCCGAAGGGTCTATTGTCATTCATTATTTATTTTTAGAACATGTAAATAAAAACTAATTGTTCTTCTCATTTCGACCTTAATATAGATTTTTTGTCATTTAGATAATCCGTAATGAGAATCTTATCTATTTCGGCTGGATTGATATAATAAGATCTTCCCTTGACATATTTTTCTAACTCATTTACATAACTCAACAGCGAATCTTCCTCACTCACCATGATTGTATCGATATCAATACCTGATTTATGACATTTTTTTGCTTCTAAAATGGTTTTTTCGCCGATATATTGGTCAACCTGTCTGTATCTATAACAAAGGTAAACTAATTTCCCTGACTTAGTATCAAGTGATAATTCCTGTTTTTCTTTTACTGAAGTTATCGATTCTTTTTCCGGAGCGTAAAATTGGGAATAAGGTCTTTCACTTAGGATTTTACTTCGTTCTTGTTCTGTGTCAATAAAACAGGCACTAGGGTGACCATCTGTTACAAGAACTATCTTTTTGTTAATGGTAGTTTCATTTTGAAGAATCTTCTTTGCTAGTCTAAACGCGGCTTGGTAGTTTGTATAGTGCATAAACCCTACGCCAGATTCAAAGGTTTTTAAATATGGTATATCGTATGGTGACACCTTTGAAGCCAATGCCCCAAACCCTACAATATAAATTGAGTCTGAAGGAAAAAATTTTTGATTCAACAAGAATAAGCTCCACAATGCTTTTTTTGCTGCTTCAATTCTACTCATATCACCAAACATAGTTGAATATTTCATTGTAGAACTCAAATCAATGCAATAAACAACGGCAACACTTACGTCTCTCTTTGTTTCATAGACTTCCAAATCATCTGGTTGTAATTCAATCGGTAATTGGATAGATGTTTTGGAACCAGATCTTCTTTCGATGGCATTTAATAAGGATCTTGGGACATTGATCAGCCTTAGATCGTCAGACGGTTCATATTTTTTTGTAGAATCTAAATTTAAAGAACCACTTCCACTAAAAGTTGTCTCATGTAGTCCAATGGCCCCCTTATTTAGTGCTCTAATTACATCTTCTAATAATCTCCCTCCTACCGCAAAAAACCCCTTTTTGCTCAGCCATTTTCTTGAATCTTTGATATACCCTGATCGTTGGAGTTGGGCAATTATTGACGATGTTTTATTAAAGGACTTAGGTTCATCTGATTGGCTTTCACTATTTTCTTTTTCTTTTTCTTTCTTCAAATTCTGTAATTCCTGTTCAATTTCTTCGAGTTTCGGCTGTTCTTCTTTCAGAATTTCCCTCCCTAATATTTTAAGAAAATCCTGGAGTAAACTTTTTGGGATTGTTTTTGTTGGTGCCTTATCTTCCTTTTCTTCTGGAAAATTTACGATATTATAATAAGTAAATTTCTTGATGTTGTTACTATATATGGACATAGATCCCTTCCTTTCTATCCAATATTGGTGGATCAGTAAATCTAAGCCCTTCTAAAATTAATTCAGTTACTGAGGCAAGGTACTCAGGATTTTTCAGATCATTAAAAATCTCAATATTTAAAGCGTTCTCCCTTAAACTTTCCTCAAAGTGCTTTTGATCTTCTATTATATTAACTATTACAATGTCTATTATTTCCCTTAATGAATTAAATTTATTTATCTGCGATTGATAGCTATTTGGATTGTTTTTGTTTTCAGTGATGTCTTGAGAGACAAAAAAATTTTTATTTATTTTGAATTCATTCTTTAAGTTCATTATTTTATTAGTGGGAATATCTACAACATAAACAGCACAGGTTTTCTTAATTGCATCAGATATTATGGCGTCAAGAATATTCATTCTATTTTCATAGCTATCATCTATTTCTGATAATTCAAATTTCGAAGTTTGGCGAATACAATAAATGTCACTAAAACGTGGAACAGCTTTAATGTTATTAATTATGCTTCTCACCCTCTCTGCTTCTGATATCAAGACTTCTAATGAATGAATTGACATTCTTACACTTACCCCCTTTTCATGGTTTATCTCAGGATGGTTGCGCGCAATTCTTGTAATTTCAGCCAGGGTTCTTAGAATGAAAATTGGTAACGTTACGTTCTGCGGATTGGAGATGTTTGCCTCTTGAATCATTATCTTCATTTCATCGTAAACATTTTTCGGATACCGAGTAACGATGTGACTTCTTAATCTGTCGTAGAGTGGTTCTATTATTTTCCCTGAATGGGTATAATCTATTGGATTTGCTGTTGATATTATTCTTGTATCTGGTTTGAATATGACAGGGTACGATCCAGTAGTATAGATTCCTTCTTGTAAGACACTCAATAAGGCTACCTGTTTTCGGGGATCCAGCACGGGCAATTCATCAACACAAAATACTCCGTGCCTTGCTAGGAGAAGCTGACCAGGTGAATACGATTCCATATTGTAAATTTCGACTCCTCTTTTTGCTATTTTTATAGCATCTATCTGACCAACGAGATCCTTTACTGAAATGTCTGGTGTCGCAAGAAGATACCTGAAGCGACTAGGTCCATCAATCCAAACAATCTTAGTATCAAGTCTATTATTTCTTATCTTATCTTCTGTTTCAGTAGAAACATAAAATTCTGGTCTGGAACGTATTATTTCCTTGTCATTCAATAATGAAACCAATTCGTTTTCTGGAATTGAAGTTGGAATATCATTCGTAATAGATCCTTCTACAATCGGAATTGGAGAAAGTAAATTTTTTGCTATAGTTTCTGCAATCTTAGTCTTTGCCTGTCCGATTTGACCGACAAGGAGTATGTCATGAAAGGATAGTATTGCTCTATTAAGCGAAGGCACTATATCATCATCATAACCAATGATTCCTGAATATGGAAACTGCTTTTTTTTCAGTTTTATTATTAAATTTCCTCTAAGTTGATCATTGACAGATACAGGTTTATAATTGATTGATAGCAAATCCTCGAGTGTTTTTATATCCTTATAATTTGCTGGTAGTCCCGAGATTGTTTCCTGATAGTCAGCATTTGAACTATAACTTTTATGAACAATATCCTTAAAATTTTCAGAAATCAATTATTCATCAGCTCGTCCTAGTAACAAATTTAAAGCTTTCAAAGGTTATTTTGGTTTTATCATACTACTTTGATTCTTTTATTTCATTTTCATATGTATGTCAGCATGGTTTTTATTTCGGAAAATGACGGACGTAAATGTTGTCGATATCTGAATACAGGCATATCTTAAGAATAGCAGGCAAAGATATAGAGGGCAGTAAAAAAATCATAATTGCCCTAAGTCAGATTAAGGGCATAGGCTATAATTTGTCTCAAACTATACTGCAATCGCTAAATATCAATTCTAACATGAGAATAGGTTTTTTAACAGAAAAAGAGGTGAGCGACATTGAAGCTGCAATAAAAAATCCCTCTTTGATAGGAATTCCAAATTGGTATCTTAATAGGAGAAAGGATAATGATACGGGTTCAGACAAGCATTTGTTAACTTCTGATCTTGATTTTACAATTTCAAATGATATTGAAAGGGAAAAAACAGTCTATAGCTGGAGAGGCTATAGGCATATGTTTGGCCTTAGAGTCAGAGGTCAGTGTACTCGAACTACTGGGAGAAAAGGTGGCGCAGTTGGAGTGAAAAAGGTTGTAATGAGACCTTCGGCTGGTGGCGGCGCGGCGGGAGCCGAAGCAAAGGAAGCCGGGGCCCCTGCATCTGCACCTGATTCTGCTACTCCTGAAGCCTCGACTCCAAAAAGCAGTGCACCCAAATCTCCAGAAACTAAAGAATAGTGAGGCAGAATGGGAGATCCGAAAAAGCCAAGAAAAAGTTACAGAAGACCAAGAAGAATATGGAATTCTGATCAACTAAATTCAGAGCTGTACATAATCGGTTCATATGGACTAAGGAACAAAAGAGAATTATGGAAGGCTCAAACAAAAGTAGCGAATTTTAGGAATCAGGCAAGAACATTACTCGCATTGACTTTAGAGGATAGACAGGAAAAGGAATCGCTTCTCTTGTCATCCTTAAATAGGTTAGGTTTGACTAGTACATCATCTCTAGATGACATTTTGAATTTGAAGATTGAAGACATACTTGAGAGAAGACTTCAGACGATTGTGATGAGAAAAATGGGTATTAAATCTCCGTTACAGGCTAGGCAAGTGGTAAGTCATGGTCATGTATCAATCGGAAATCGAAAAGTGAATTTACCTGGCTATCTGGTAAAGAAAGATGATGAGTCAAAGATATTGGTGCATGTAGAAGTTCCAAATAAAACAACAGATACCGTAGCTAGTTGATAAGAAAGAATAATTCAAATACTCTTGGTAGATATTTCGTCCACGATATCAATGGTATCTATTTTTCCATCTGAATCCATATCAAATCCCTGAACAACGAGTGCCCAATTATTTTCCTGATTGAATTTTTTTAATATTTCATTTCCATGATTAGTTAAGGCAATTACTGCTGATTTCGTGCCTGCGGATCTCACTCCTGCGATGATTACGATGTTTACCTTTTCAGAGAATGGATTTCTAATCTTTGCGATCAGTCCATGATTGTCTAGTGTGTGAGTCCTTCCATGTGGAGCTATTAAGCCAGACCAGAAATTAGTTTCATCAAATCTTATTGGTAAATATCTGTTAAATTCTGATGTGATAATGTTTGTTCCAGGCCCGCCAATAGATATGATATTTTCTGTTCTTGATATCTTTTCAGACTTTGCATCGACATCTAATTTTACTACAAAATTCTGGGGAAGCCCACAAAAGCTACCTAAGAAAAAAGCCAGCTGCGCAGCGTAGTGTCCATCTCTAGCAGAAGACCTGTAGGGTCCATGTGGATCTGGAGCGCCTACAACTATAGTACCATTGAACAACCCATCATCAATAAATTCTTCAAAAAATGTTTGAACGTTACGGTTAATTTTCCCATTTACGTTTTCAAATTTCCTCTCTCCCCAATTCATCTCTATCCCAAACGCGGCAAATTCTGTTTTGTATAGTTTCGCGGTGCCTCCACGTACGAATGAGGTTTTAACTTGACTGATTGCTCTGATCGTTAGTAATTTCCTTATGTAGTAATATGCACTCTGTTCATATATCTTGAGTTCCTTTGCAATTTGTGCTGGATACATTGGACGACCTGCCAATAAATTTACAATTTTCCATGCTA
Organism: Thermoproteota archaeon; assembly: GCA_046729135.1. Classification (GTDB taxonomy): domain Archaea; phylum Thermoproteota; class Nitrososphaeria; order Nitrososphaerales; family Nitrososphaeraceae; genus TA-21. Next base: position 8,584 of record JBKPGB010000031.1, read on the forward strand.
TGGGATTAGATAAAATTCGCATTTCACTTGGTTTCTGCAGGATTGAAATTTCTTTTGTGAAGGTATTTTCATCTAAGGAATAAACAAGGTTCTTTTTATTCATCAAACCATAATGATCAACTATTATATATTAAGATTGTCTGGTGTGTAAAAATGCATAATATTTTCCATAATTTCTAACATTTAGAGGAGTGATTTATAAATAGAGCTATAATTTTTTTTGCGGTGGTGACTTACGATATTAATAACTATTTTAAACTAATGCAAATTGTAGAATAGTATTATGTGTTCAATAATAGGATATAAGGGAAATGAACACGCATCTTCCGTACTAATTGAAGGTCTTAAAAAGATGGAATATAGAGGTTACGACAGTGTGGGTATAGCGACCATTGAATCAGGAAAGCTCTTAATACGAAAGGGAGTAGGTAAAGTTGCAGAAGTCAATAAATCTCTAAAACTCGAGGAACTACCCGGTAAATTAGGTATTGGCCATACCAGATGGGCAACACATGGAGGAATTGTTGATTCTAATGCTCATCCTCATCTTGCATGTAAGTCTACAATTGCAGTGGTACATAATGGTATAATAGAAAATTATGATGTATTGAAGGATGAACTATACAGGTCAGGTCATGAATTCAAGAGTGAAACTGACAGTGAGGTCATTGCTCATCTCTTGGAGGAATATTTTGAAATTACTAGCGATATCCGATTGTCCATGATCTTTACATGCAAGCGATTAGTAGGTTCTTTCGCATTTGTAGCTATATTTAATTCATCTACCCTTTGTGGTGCTAGGTATGACGAACCACTCATAGTAGGAGTTGGTAAAGATGATTATTTTCTGTCTAGTGATATTCTGGGGTTTTTAAATTATACAGATCGTGCAATTTTTCTGGATAATCGCGATATAGTTGTAATTAACGATAACGACATCTCCTTTTTCAATTTTGATGGGGATAGAATTTCAAGACGAATAACACAAGTTGCCTGGGAGTTAGGTGACGCAGATAAAGGGAAGTATTCTCATTATACGTTAAAGGAAATTCACGAACAGCAACAAACAATAGTGAAGAGTATGCAACAGGACAAGAAAAATTTAGAAAAATTCTGTGATATTCTAACAGGGGCCAAAGATATCTACATCACTGGAAGTGGAACAAGTTATCATTCTGCATTACTCGCAAAGCAAATTTTTTCAAAATCAAAGATTCATGTTGAGACCATACTATCAAGTGAATTTCAGTATTCATCTGATTTGTTGGATGAAAATTCAGTTCTACTGGCAATATCTCAAAGTGGTGAAACTGCTGATGTAATTCAATCTGTTAAATCTGCAAAGGTGATGGGTGCTAAAGTTCTCTCGATAGTTAATGTTCCTACTTCGTCTCTCGCAAGATTAAGTGATTCTTATCTTGAAGTAAACTGCGGCCCAGAAATAGGAGTTGCTGCAACCAAAAGTTTTACAAGTCAAATCGCGTTGTTATACTATGTCGCGGACATAATTGGTAGAAAATCAAATGGGATATCTAGTAGTAAAGAGCTTTTGGTCAATGCAGTAAGTCAAGTCCTAGAATTGGAATCGCAAATTGAAAGAGTTGCAAATCAAATAAAAGGTTCAAAAGATGTGTATATACTTGGCCGATCTCTACATTTTCCGGTATGTCTAGAAGGAGCATTAAAAATCAAAGAATTGTCATATATACATGCGGAAGGAATGGCAGCAGGGGAATTAAAACATGGTCCTTTAGCATTAATAGATACCAATAGTATAGTAATAGTCATACACCCAAATGATTCTACTTATAATGATACTTTATCAAACATACATACAATAAAATCAAGGGGTGCAAAAATAGTTGGCATTTCAAACAAGAAGGACTCATTATATGACTACCAAATAACGATTCCGACAATAAGTGAATCTCTTTATCCTCTGGTTGAAGTAATTCCACTTCAACTTTTAGCTTACTATCTTTCAATTTGTAACAACGCAAACCCTGATTATCCACGTAATCTTGCTAAATCTGTAACGGTAAAATAATTTAGATTTTTTACAACTACCTATGATATCAAAACTAAGATTAAGTCATAGCTATTTCACACCATAAGTTTTTCAATATTCCTCTCATACTCTTTTTCAATATTTCTCAAAAAAGTATCCCTATTAATCGATCCGTTTGATTTCAATAGTAAAGTTATTAAGGTGCCACCTGATCCTACTCCTTCCTTTACCACTCCCCTATCATACATTACTAATCCACTTTTTGTAGACCTATCTAAGCCTGGATTCACTGATAGTATTGGGACATCCGGAGAAATTGTCCTTACGAGACATTCCAGGTCTGAATTTTCATCGTTTGTGACATACGAAGTTGTTCCTACGCAGATGTTGCTTAATGGCACTTTCAGAGAAGACATGAACACAAGAACTGCAGCCATTTGTGTACCTCCAGCTAGTATCACCTTGGAACCAGACTGAATAATACCAGTTGCAAGTCCAGCTACTGCTGGTATCATTGGATCTCCTAACGACGATACTATTTTGAACGAATCTTTCAAATTTGATATTTTTTGATTTTTTATGGCTTCCTGTACTATACGAATCTTTAAATCATGTGGATTTCTTGGCATACTGCTGCTCATTTTGTAATTTGCGTCAATTCCAAAACCCGTCAATACGCCTAGAGCGGTAGTTGTTCCACCAGGAATGCTTTCTCCTATGGTGACCAAATCGTTTGACATGGATAATTGATGTCCAAGTATTTTGCCATAATCAAATGCTTGATGTGTTTCAAAGAGCTCTAGTGCTGGTTCGTACTGGATATTTTTACCAGGTGTAACTCTAAAGGATATAGATGGAATTTTGGGATCAATCTTAGAACCGCAATTTACCACTAAACATGGTATGTTTCCCATTGATAGAGCAGTTCTTGTCAATAATGCTGGTGTTGGTATTCCATCAGGAGTAGCAGGTACTCCAGAAATCGAATAGCATCTACCGTGATATAGAAATTCAGAATCTGCTGCCGGTGTGTATTTAATTAGATCAGGATTTGCGCCTGCAAAAGTTATGCCTGGAACTTGACTCGTTTCTGTATATGAAATCACACATACAAAAATGGGATTTTTGGTCAGAAACTTTTCAATGATGTTACTTTTGTGGGAACAAGTTATATCAAATAATCCCGACATATCCTAATCCTCATTGACCATGTACTTTAAGAATGCTTCCTTGGTTTTGAAATTTAACATTGGGTTATTTGTTTTTTCATTTAATATTGTTGATGTTGGTGTAGAACCATAATTGTGACCAGGGTATACGACTAATGAATCATCTAAATTTGCAACTTTAGACAGACTATCATACATCTTTTCCGGATTACTTCCAGGAAGGTCGACCCTGCCACAATTTCCTACAAATAGAGTATCTCCTGTTATAATAGATTCTTTATTCACGATAAGGCATATACTGTCTTCAGAATGACCGGGAGTGTACAAGACTTCTAGATTAACTTCTCCAATACTAATATTTTCATGATCTGCTACTGATCTCCCTTTTTTTTGCGTGGACTTTTCATGCTGGATTATCTCGGCTTTTGTAATTTCAGCAATGAGATCGTTTCCCAGAATATGATCAAAATGCGTATGTGTATTTATAATGTATTTTGCAGTAATATTATTTTTCTCTAGGAACATAAGGAGTTTTTCAAGATCCCATGATGGATCTATTATGGCCCCTGTGCTATTTTTTTCATCATAAACAATGTAAGAGAAATTTAGCATACTACCTACAGGAATTTGTGCTATTTTCACCATCATATTACTCCTTGTTCGGCATCAATTGGAATTCCAATCTTCTCAAGATGAACCTTGCCAGTATATTCTTTGTTCCCTGTTAGACCTTTTTTGATTCGATGAAAAGTAACAGTAGCGTCAGCTTTGACGCATTTTTCATGAAATGCACCATCATTTGGGTCAATCCCAGAAGGAATATCCACTGCAACAACATATGCATCTGAACCGTTTATCAAATCAATTGCAGATGAATAAGGTTCTCTTATCTTACCCTTTATCCCTGTACCAAAAATACCATCAATTATTATATTTGAATTTGATACTTCCCTCTTTGCCAATTCGAAAACATTGGTTCCTGTTAGTATTTTTATTGATTTCATCTTTCCAACTATTGACCAGTTGACAATTGTTTCTTCGGTCTTTATATTCTTGGGGTCGCCGAGAAGTACAATCATTACGTCTACGCCATAATAACATGATAGGTGCCTTGATGCAACCATAGCATCTCCTCCGTTATTACCAGTCCCGCAAAAAGATATTATTTTTTTACCATCAAGGTGAGGACCCTTTTCGGACAAGATAAAGTCTGCTAGTCCGTGTCCAGCGTTCTCCATCATGAGTAATTTTTTCATACCAAAAATAGTATGTCCGTTTTCCTCTATACGGTACATTTGCTCAGAACTGATAGGTCGCTCTTCTAAGTCCATTATTTGTTAGTTCAATAAATGAGAAATAAAAATTATGAGATGTTAAATATGAATATAATCAAAAGGGCATGATATAGTCTTTCAGATTACATCTTTTTGTCTGAAAGTTTCTTAATTCATAAGTTCTACCGTCGTACGTACATTTTATGATTGGTACAGGATTCACTCTAGAATATTTGTCTGCTATTTTATAGTATTCTTGTAACTTCCTGTGTATGTAAAGTGTTTTTCCTTCTTCTCTGATCCTCCTTTTTTGCATAAATTTAAATGCTAAAATAACATGGGCAGTCTTGTATACCTGAAACATATCTCTTATTTGAAAACATCTTTGGATTTGATCCGAGGGAACATAAAGATTATCTGCAGTTCCAGATTTGGCTTCTATGGACAAAAATATTGATTCCTTATTATTTACAGCAATAATGTCTGGTAAGTTTGCACTCGATCCTCCTAGGCGTCTTGCATTCCATGCATTGGTATTTAGTTTTTGGACAAGCACATGTTCAAAACTATATCCCCTATTTCTTCTAATCCTATTTAATTTGACATAAACGTGTTCTAAGCCATACTGCATATTTCGTTTGTTAGCCGGTACCAGTGTCTGGTATGCTTGCGCTTGATACACCAAGATATTTTGCATTCCACACACTAGTATTTAATTCGAAAGAATGAAACTTTTGAACAAAAATGTCTTGAAATACTATACGCATGTTATCCTACATACCTGCAATAAGATGATTTAAGAAATATTGATATTGAGGTTCTAGAATTCCCAATACAGTTTTGAAATATTTCAAATAATTATTAAATATATTGGCAAGGATCATCTCTTGTGATGTTGTCAAATGTTCAAGCTGACGTAGAGAAAATTGATAAGAAATTCAAAGATATAGAGGAGAGAAGAAATGCTATAATTAAGGGAACTCGCGATGCGACGATACTTTGCAGTAAAGCAATTGTATCCATGCACGCTCACAAAAAGAACGAGTCAATTGAAAATATTGCAAAAGCAAAGAAACTGTTGCAACAGTTCAAGGAAATGGGGAAGGATGATCTTCAAAAATATTTGTATGTAGCAGAGCAAGAATTTGTTGAAGCATATTGTCTCTTTTCAATAATTGAAAACTCTATTATACCTAGTATGAAATCACTTGAAATATCTGATATTTCATATGTTATGGGACTATTAGATTGCATTGGTGAAATCAAGCGGATGATTATCGACAAGATCAGGTTAGAAGGCACGTCAGATATTAACACTTTGTTTGAATTAATGGATAAAATTTACGGTATTATCTATCCTCTTGCCGTATACGATAATCTAATGCCTGGATTAAGAAAGAAATTAGATGTTTCGCGGATACTAATTGAAAATGTTAGAGCAATATTAACAGAGGAAAATAGGAGAACAATCATGATAGAAAAAATGCATGAATTCGAAAAAAAGATTATGACCTCAGAAAAATCTAAACCCGAGTAATGTTTACGCACATCCCAATTTTGTGAATGCACCAGACATGAATTTAGTTAACTTATTCTGCCACTCGGGAAAGTCATTTGGATTTGTGGGATAATCATGGTAATGCTTAACTAATTTTTTGTTTACTTCCGCGGTATGCTTAAGATCTTCTGATAATCTCTTATTGAGAGCTCCATGAATAAACATATTGAACTTATCCACCATACCAAATTCAGGATGTTCTCCATTTGTTATATTGTCAATATCCAATTTTGAGAGAAAATGTTTCATTCCATAATTAATCTGATCATTTGTCAATTTTTGGAGCAGTCTCCGAAATACCTCAAGACCTGCTGTTTTATATCCATAGGCTTCAACAAAATCTAAATTGTACTGCCACAGCGATTGTTCTGAATTATCATTGGCTTGGATCGATTTCACGGCGTCTTTTCCCGCAATAGTCGCTGCAATGATCGCAGGTCCAATCCCTCCAGCATCAAGGGGCTTCGGCATCCAAGCCGAGTCCCCAACAAGCATGTATCCACTTGCTACAAGGCAATCGTTCTGGCGTCTAACTGAAACTTGCCAAGTCCCCCAGCCATTGCCATCATCTGATTCGCCATCTGCTATCCGAGGATTTTTTATTACTGGATTCATCTTGACGTATTCATCTATCTTTGTCTTCAAATCCTTACGTTGGCCTTGTTTTTTATTATGTTCTTCCATTGCTTTTTGTTGAACTCCGAGACCTACATTCACTTTATTTTTACCTTTTGGGAAAACCCACGCATATCCCCCTGGGGCAATATTCTGGTCTAGATGAATAATGCAGTAATCTGGATCAAAGTACGTTTTATCCTCAGCTTCACTATCAAAATTGTAGATGTATCTCCCAGTTGCTTCGAGATCATCTCTGTTAATTTTCCTTTGAACATGAGATTTTATTGGAAGGTTTGTTCGTAGAACCGAAGTCACTCCTGTGCAGTCAACTACAATTTTACACGTCTTCTTGAAAACAGATTTTGTCTCCAAATCTTCGCCCTCTACGCCTATAACTTTATTGGAATCAGTTATCAGATTTCTCAATGCTAGATTGTACTTAATCTCTATGCCAACATTTAGTGCATCAACTAGTTGCTTTTGAGGCAATACTTTTCTATTTAGAATATATCCTTCTCCATCGAATGATATTGATGTTTCGTGATCTGGCGAGAATGCAATAACTCCCTTAACTGGATGTTCAATTTCTGGATTTTGCCATTTTATACCTATTCTTGATGACATGTAATCTACGCTATTTTTACCAACAGCGTCTCCGCAAACCCATCCTGATATCGTCTTCTTTCCCAACTGTGGTGATGGATTTCTATCAACAACTAAAATCTTAAGAGATTGTTTGGAATAATAAGAGGCAGAAGATGCAACTATCATACCGGCTAATCCTCCACCAGCTACTATAATGTCATAATCTCTTGATTCAGATGCCATAAAGCAAAAATCAAAAGATAATCAATTGTTAATTAAAGTTCCGAATACCGACTTATCATTTAGAATGGAGGGAGTGGGATTCGAACCCACGAACCCCTAAGGGACGGGATCCCTCACAGTAATTGCGTTTTAATCTTGAGTCCTGCGCGGTTGGCCATGCTTCGCTATCCCTCCATCAGCACTGTCACTCTGTCCTCCTTATTTCACCTTTACTCTTAAAAAATGTCATAATTTGCAGGTCTAAATATATTTAGAAAATACAGAAACTTTATTATTAGAATAAGCGTGGTAATTGACAAATGGCGATGGAAACTAAAATAAATCAGTTACATGCTGGAATGCGAGGAATAAATGTAAAAGGCAAGATTGAATCAGTGAAAGAACCTAGAACTGTAAATTTAAGAAATGGTGATACAGCCCAGGTAGCAGATGCCGTTTTGTCAGATGAAAGTGGCAGCATCAAACTATCATTATGGAATGAGCAAATAAACATGGTAATTGAAGGAGACGAAGTCTCTATTGAAAATGGATATACACAATCATTCAGAGGAGAAAACAGTCTGAACATTGGCCGTTATGGAAAACTAGTAAAACTATAATTTCATTCATTTTAAATTCTATAACTTCACACATAAAAATATCAGGATTTTTCATATTTACTAAGACCCAATTAATTAATTCAATTCTTTTTGTCAGATCTTGTAAGTCGTACCATCTTTTTCTCTAACATATCACATCTTTGAATATTCAATTTCCTTCAGTAATGTCTGTTCTAAACTCATAGAATCAATTAGCATTATGAGGATTTTTTGTAATAAGTGCTTCACGGAAAGGGAGACATATCATTTATCGGATCATATATTGCAAAACTTAAATATTCTACTATAAGAATCCTCTATACAATGGAACGGATAATTCATCTGATAATAGCATCACTCCTCTTAACAGCGATCTTTTCAATTGTTATTCCAAATCCACTTCAAGCAAGTCCACCCCGCGAATGGTGTTGGAAAGTAGGCGGAGCAGGTATGTGCTTCGACAATAAAGAAGAATGTAGAAAAGGCATCCCGAGTGGTGTAAGTGCCACTTGCCAGAAGGGTGTAAGCAATTAAACAAGGAGGAGGCATTCATAACAATTTACAAATCCTTCCCAATTTTTTAATGCCGATTTTAATGAATGCTTCATGTGATGCTTCACTTGACGCTATAAGGCTAACTCTGAAAGGGTATAATATAAGTTAATTTAAGACTTTATAAGATAAAATTAACAACTGGTGGAAATGACCGTCGATGAACAAGAAACAACCAATACCCACCAGTTGCTGTTTAACCGTAACAATATATGTCATATCGGTAAATATAAAATCTAGTCAGGTCAAATTATGATAAATATACAATTCAGCTTACTTATTCCTTCAAATCAATAAATCGGCTCATCTCCAAATTATCAATCTCTATTAAATTATCATATCTCTACATTACATTCAATGATATCATGACGATTCTCTAGATGCATACATTCAATGATATCATGACGATTCTCTAGATGCATTAATTTTAAGTTTAAAAGGATATAATATTAAATAAAATTTTATTAATTTTTCATTAATCAATTTGGAACTATTGGAAAAACTATTTCAATTATCCATTTACTTCCTTCGTCACCAAGATCAAAATCGCATCCTAAATTTAGTATTAATAACATAGACTTAACAATCTAATCTTAACCCAAAATCAGCTAATATATCCAATTTCGGGTTGTTTCTTTTGAACCATTTGCTGAACATCAGCACTTAATGCATTTTTGTCACCAATTCTCTGTTCTATGCTTTTTATCAACACTATTGTTTCCTTTGCCTTCTTTTCCAGATCATCCATATTAATATCTAGACCGACAATTGCAAGTAATTTTTTGAGAATATACTTTGATGCATTTGCATCAATAACATATCCTGAAGTTTCTCCTAACAAACTAAGTCCCTTTACATTATTTATTTTACCGATACCCAACAAAATACCATTCATTCCTGAGATACTGCCATTATCTATTTTTGATATATCGAATGAAGTTAAGAGTTTCAATCCATCATCGTCTGTTGCAACGCCAAATATTCTTGGAGTTTCGACAAACATGCCCGTTATGTATGCACCAAGAGTTATAATCTGCCTTACATCAAAATTTTTAGCAATTTTTATTATTTCCTCTCCCAGCAAATATTCTACTTTAGAACTTACCGGTTGTGCATCTCCTGTGAGAAACAAAAAGTCATGCTTCCCTACTGCGTTTTTTACGTAGTACAGTATATTTTTCATGAGTTCAACAGTCCCCGTATTCTTTATTACGACCTGCGGAGGGAATGAAGTTGAATAAATATCGGCTAGATGTATACTCTCTAATTCACTGATAAGATGATCTATTGCAAGTTTGCCCACGTACCCACTTCCAGGAAATCCACAAATCAATGTAGGAGTGCGTAAGGCAGGAAATTTCTTACTAGAAAAAACGACTTTTATATCTTTTTGAAAAAATGACATTAGTTATAAAATGTGTGAAGTTATCTTAAATTCTTTTGTTCGGAGGTTCGACAGCTGATTGTATTTTAGCTAATTTATAAAGAAATTACGATTCAAAAAGTAATTATCCCGTTGAATTTGTCAATGTTCCTCTTAATTCTCCCTCAGGGAACTTTGATGTATGGATATTAATATAGGTCATATTTTGATTCATCAAGTCGATCAAAGCTTCTAACTTACTAGCAGGTGCAGCTGATGTCATATTAGTCAAATTGCCAGCAGCTGATGTCATATTAGTCAAATTGCCAGCAGCTGGTACGGCTAATGGAACATCGGATACTGTAACATTGGTAGTTAAATTTGCTAAAGGTGCCATTATACTTGAAGAATTTATTGTTCCTTCGACCAGTGTACCGTTAATTACTCCTGAAGGTTTGGATTCATTTAATAATGGTACAAGCACTTGACCATTTTCTGTTTCTTCACCTTTGTATAGGGATACACCTGTGACCTTGTCTAGAGATGTAACATTTATCTTGTATGATAGACTACTATCGTTACCAACTATAAGAGCAGTACCAGTAGATTCGCTGAAAATAGGGGGCACTTGTTTTTCACCTACCAAATCTGCTCGAAAACTAACTTGCGCGAAGGCAATATTACTCATCAAAATAAACGTCCAAATAGATACAAGAATAGCTACTGAGTACCTTAAATTATTCATGCTTATTGTTTACTTATCCCTTATAAAAAAATTTTGAAATCCAATAACATGTCAAGATAAATAGAAGACTATTGAAAACTGCATTATGATAAATAATTGGACCGAAAATGACCAGGTTCGGTCATCTCTTTATTACTACTTTTAGTAAATTACTTGGTTTAGATGACATACTCGATAATAAAAGGCAGCGGCTGGTTTCAAACACGATTTCTGCTTACACATTAATCTGATTCTAATATTTGTTTTAACGAATCAACTAGTCCGTCTGCGTATCCAACCGACAATATAGCTAGTTCCTTTCTTCCTTGTCTTAAGAATTGAACTGCATCATCCAGATAAAATTCTGCATTGTCCAGTAGTTCTAGTTGTACTTTATTTTCCTTTTTAGAACCAATTGTATTTCTAACTTGCCTAATTTCGTTGCGAATCATTGGTTCATATTTGTTGAGCATATAATCTGAGACATTTTTTATTCTGCTAGTATTATCCACGGGTGCATCAATAATTTCTGTCAAATTCATTATCGCTTCTTCTTCTGTAAAATGAAATTTGGCAGGGAATATAATCGAATGTGGACCTCTTCCGTATTCTAAATCTATCAGCGATTTAATTTTACCACTTACAATTTTTTGCTGATCAGTGCCTATTCTGGAAACTACAATTAAAAAGGAATCCTCCGAAACAATTTCATACGTAATGTCTTTCTCTATTTCAAGTAATTTTGACATTACATAATTTGGTTTCAAGAAAAATTCTGAACCATCCTCATCCTCCCTATATTCAGTTAGAATAATTGTATGACAATTCAGATTCAAGTTGCTAAAGATAGTTGAATACACACTTATTGCTGATTGCTTTTCTTCCATCATCGTAACAAGTTTACCTATCTTGTACACTTGTAATCCGCATTCGCCGACTAGTGATGTTATTCCAGAAGCGGCGTGTACGACCTTAACTTCGACGTTATTTTTCATTGCTCTTACTCTTAATTCCGTAAAAGTTGTCGCAATAGTAGGATCTCCATAACTTACCAAACCTACATTTAGTGTCTTTGATTCATCCAATATCTGTCTTCCATCTTCTACAAACCATCTTTTTACAATCTCGATTTTTTTTTCTGGCCCTAGGCTCGACTTGAGAATACTAATAAAGTTGTCAGAAATTGGTGATGTGAATCTTTCAAGGTATATCCTGTTACAACTATTCAATACCTTAATTGAATTTGACATTTCGACGGTGTCATATATTCCAGCCCCAACCAAACACAACATATCAGTAATTTATTTGGTACCTGCATCCCTCTTATTATGGTGTAGCCTTGAAGTGTGGAAAAGAGCCCTATTGTAAATTTCTATACTTGTTAAATATGACTCCAACTCAACTTTTTCTTCCTTAGAATGTGAAACATGGGGTTCTCCGGGTCCATATGTTACCACTGGAATATTAAGGGAATTTCCTAATACATTCATATCTCCAGTGCCCGTCTTCCTTAGTAATACCGGACGAATCTTGCAAATATCTAAAATTGAAAGTGAAAGGGCTCTAACTAGTGGAGAAGAATGATCTGCTTCAAAGGGTTCTGTCATATCTTCGATCCTATAAGTGATTTTCACCTTTCTTGTTTCGGAAATATTCTTTATTGAATTATCCAAATATTCCAATACCTCGCGGCACTTTACTCCATTTGGTACTCTGATGTCAATTGTAATCTTGCACTTTTGGGGTGTAACATTATGACTTGAACCTCCGGAAATTTCTGTGAGACTGAAACTCACAGATTTGCTCTTTTTATCAGTCTTATTATATTTTGATGAAATTTCATTACTAAGTAATTTCCACACTTCATAGACCTCTTCGATAGAATTTTTTGACAGCCACGGAGCACTTGCATGTGCACTATCCAAGACATCGCAGGTTAGTCTTAATGCGAGCCTTCCTTTGTACGAAATAGTAATTTTATTAGTTCCACTGGGTTCTCCAAATATTGCGTAGTCTATAGACAATTTATTTTTGACTAGTTCTTTAATACCAGTAGCGTTACCTTCTTCATCCACAACACCTGCGAATATGATAGTCCCACTTTGTTTGAATTCTGAACATGCAAGAAGCATGGATATAAGCGGGGCCTTGGCATCAGACGCTCCTCTACCAAAGAGAAAACCAGAATCAATTCTTACAGGTATCTGACCTGGTACGGTGTCCATATGGCCGCATAAAAGAATTCTCGGATCGCCGCTTCCCTTGGTCGCGATTACATTTCCAACACTATCAATATTTACTCTTTCAAAGCCAAGGTCATCCAAACATTTTTCCTTAATCAAGTTGGCTAGCTCTGCTTCTGATCTGGATGGAGTGTATATCTCAAGTGCCTTTTTCAATAATTTAATAGCATATGCAGAAGAGATCAATTTTACTAATTATTTATAAGAGTTTACAAGATGATCAATGATAAGGGAAGGAATATCTATTCCTGTAACTTTTACCGTATTCTTGAACTCTGTAGTATTATTTACTTCATGTACTAGGAGACCGTTCTCATCGCTTTCCATTAAGTCTACTCCTAAAATCTCGCCTTTCATAGTTTTCGCTGCTCTTAAACATAGATTTTCCATTTCGTTAGTAACCTTGCAAGCTTCTGCTTTTCCTCCAAGCGCCATGTTAGTTTTCCATTCATTATCGCCCGAGTACCTGTATATCGCAGCAGCCACATTATCTCCTACAACAATACACCTGATGTCTCTCGGAGGCCTTTTTACAAATTCTTCAAAGTAATATACTTGATAGAGCGGATACATGTGCTCTCTGTCTTCTATCACTGCTTCTGCTGCCTCTTTATCTTTTAGTAACGCAATCATTCTTCCCCAGCTGCCAACTACAGGTTTGATAACTTTTGGATATCCGTTCTTATTTAGGATATTCAAGGCAGATTGATTAGAAAAAGCACAAAATGCTTTTGGGATTGCTACACCTGTTTTTGACAATTCCATATGAGTAAACAGTTTATTCCCACACATGATTGCAGTATAAAGAGAATTTATTATCTTTGCTCCAAGCCCTTCAAAAGCTGCAGTAGAATGCAAATTATTATAATAACTTACACATCTCTGTAAAATAATGTCGTTACAGTGGGGAGATTTATTTTTGTCCAGCTCAATTGAACTTTCTCTACAATTTATGACTTCCAGTTTGATATCTTTTTTTTTCGCCGTTTCGATTAACGATTTTTCCTCCCATCTTAATTGGTCATAAAGAATGAAAAAAGAAGTTTTTTTGTTATTCCCTTTCACTCTCCCCAATCCTCTCCAACAGATTGTGCAGGTCTGATGGCAAACCCATTGTTTGATTTGATTAATTCGTAACTGGCTCCACAATCAGGACATGTCACAATTTCATTCTCCATCGCATCATTGGGAATTTTGATTTCAGCATCACATTCAGTGCATTTTATCATTACTATCTCCTCTACTTTGATAATGCATCGTTAAGTATTTTTCTTTCTAATCTTTCGTCAAGATATAATTCTAGGATATCTCCCATTCGCAGCTCTTTCAAACCCTTGGCCATTTTTTCTGCCTCAACTTTTGATGATTCAAGTCCTAATAAGGAGAGCAAATAAGCCGCCCCGTTCTTACCCGCCAATCCACCAAATACAATTTTCCTCCTATTTCCAACTAGGCGAGGTTCAAGTATTTCATATGCTGATGGATCTTGTAAAATTGCAGCCAGGTGTGTACCTGCCTTATGTTTGTACGCGCTTTCGCCAACTATTGGCTTGGATTTTGGAGTTTCTATGTGTGTGTAATCTACTATTGTTCTTGAAAGATCCTTTAACATGTGTAACCTAAAATCATTAGGCATTTTATAAATTACAGTTAAAGCAACAGATGTTTCTGCTAAAGATGGAATTCCAGTTCGTTCGCCGAATCCATCAATAGTTGTGTGAATTTGATTGGCTCCTGCTTCGCATCCAGCGAGCGCATTTGCCAGTGCAAGTCCAACATCATTATGACAATGAACATCAAGAGATGATACGTTGGTATCAATATTATCATATACCATCTTTACCAAGTTGTACATTCCTTGCGGACGCATTATTCCGACAGTATCAGGAATGCTTATCCTTTCAATTCCTCGTGAATTCATTTCTTTGCACATTTCAATTAGGAATAATGGATCCGTTCGACTTGCATCCTCCATTGTAAAACGAGATTTTAATCCATGAGATTTTATGAAGTCTGCCACTTCAAGAGCTCTAATTTTGGCCTCCTCTCTTGATATCTTCAGTTTGGTAGCAAGGTGTATGTCTGAGATACCCATATAAGTTGCA
The DNA here is from genome assembly GCA_046729135.1 of Thermoproteota archaeon. Lineage (GTDB taxonomy): Archaea > Thermoproteota > Nitrososphaeria > Nitrososphaerales > Nitrososphaeraceae > TA-21. Next base: position 23,604 of record JBKPGB010000031.1, read on the forward strand.
ACCCAAGTTGCATTACAGTCAATTGCTACTTCCACATCGGATTTTAGCGCCCTTACATGAGCCAAAATATCCGCCTTGAGACCCTGTTTAATTATTGTTTTAGTTGCTTCGGAATGATCGTGGGATACAACCGGACTAATTTCAATTTGATTTACACCAAATGAATCTAATAACCATGCGATCTGTATTCTTTGTTTATTTGTAAACGAAACCCCAGGATGCTGCTCGCCCTCCCGAAGGGTTGAATCAAGTATTTTTATCTCTTTATTAACTAATGTTTGATTGTATATGTTCGCAAAATGATTGGGATCATCTGAATTTAGTGACATTTATGCTGAATTAGAGCTTATTTCGAATATAATATAAATCTTTTCGGCTGTTCAATAAAAGTGTATCTTACGTAAGAGTCCTTAGAATAATGACAGTATCTGTATCAGATATACCTTCAATTCTCCTTATATCGTCAATACTGCTGTTGATTTCGTTTATTGAGTTGGCTGATATGATTACTGCGATATCATATTGACCAGTTATTTCATAGATAACCTTGACCCCCGCAATGCTTTGAAGTTTAGAAGCTACTGAGTTTGTGTCGTAGGTAGAGCTTACGGAGAGTAATGTTATGGCGCTGGTTTTTTTCCTTGCATTTTCTTCGATTGTAAATCTAGAGATTGAACCGTCGTCAATTAGATTCTTAATCCTTCGTCTTATTGCAGATTCCGAAAGACCCAACTCTTTTCCTATGTCTACAAATGATTTTCTAGAGTCCATTCGCAAGATCTCAAGGATCCTCTGATCAAGTTCATTATCTTTTGACATTGCGCCTCTTCTCCTCAGCACTTAAGATCTCATCCATTATTTCAATAGCTCTACTCACCTGCTCTTTCTTCATGACTAAAGGCGGTAGGAGTCGTATTACTGTTCTTCCAGAGTATAGCATCAAAAGTCCATTTTTTATGCCGTCCATCAATATGTTTCTTACATCAAATCGTGATTCTAATGCAAGCATCATGCCCAACCCTCTAACATCTCTTATGATGGGATGTTTCTCCTTCAATTCAATAAGTTTCTTTTTGAAATACGTTCCTGTATCTGAGGCCTTAGTTACTAAATCTTCCTTTATTATTGTGTCTATTGTAGCGATACCTGCTGAACATGAAATTGGATTTCCACCGAATGTTGAAGAATGTTCCCCCAAGTTCATACAGTTGGCTATTTCTTCTTTTACAAATGTTACGCCTGTAGGAATCCCCGACGCTATACCTTTTGCAATACACATTATGTCAGGAACGGCACTCCAATTTTCACCTGCCCACATTTTTCCGGTTCGTCCAAGCCCGGTCTGTATTTCATCAAAGATCAATACTAATTTTTTTTCAGTGCATACTTCTCTGACTGCTTTCACATAGCCTTCTGGAGGCATAATTATTCCTGATTCTCCTTGGATTGGTTCGATAATTACAGTCCCAATACTTTCGTCAATAGCTTCAGCAAGTGAAGATATATCTCCAAAAGGAACAAATTTTACTCCCTCTAACAAAGAACTAAACGATTTACGGTATTTAGAATTGTACGTCACGGACAATGCACCAATGGTTTTTCCATGGTAACCGCCATACATAGATACAACTCCAGTTTTTTGTGAAAATTTTCGTGCGAATTTTAATGCAGCCTCTATTGATTCAGCACCACTATTACTAAAGAAAATTTTGCTAAGATTATCTGGCGCTACAGATTTTAACTTTGACAGAAACTGAAGTCTACTGTTATTATAGGTAGACATATGACAGACCATGAGCTTGTTGATTTGCAGAGTTATTGCGTCTATAACATCCTTATTGCAGTGGCCTATGATAGCGACTCCGTAACCACCCATACAGTCGATGTATTCTTTTCCGTCAGTATCCCAAATTGTTGCGCCTTGTGCCCTTTCAATAGTAACAGGAAATCTTTGATACAGATTTATCAAATACGAGTCTTCATTAAGAATCAATTTGAAATCACCGTACAATCCACATGATTTATTGCACAGGTAATTGGATTGGATACTTTACCTGATGATATTATCACTTCTTTAGCCCCTAGCATTAAGGCTTCTGTGCTTGCCAATATCTTTTTTTCCATTCCAAACCCTATCTTTGGGAGGTACTCTTTTGCTTGACTACTGGTAAGATTTTTTACCAGTTTGTCATCCAAATGCAAACCATTTACATTGGTCAGAAAAATTACTTTATCCGCCTTCAAATTTCCAGCTATATAAGCGGCCGCTCTATCTCCATCCACATTCAAATATTCATAGTTCTCACTCAGTGCAATTGGTGACACTACAGGCAAAAACCCGTCACCAGTTAGGGTGTTCAAGAGTGAGGTTTCAACAGAACTAATTTTCCCAGTATATCCTCCTTCGATAATCATTTTGCGTCCTTTTTCATTTAACACCGTCAGTTTTGTTTTTCTTATGGCCTTCAATATGTTACCATCTATTCCTGAAATTCCCACCGCTCTTATTCCTGCTTCTATCAGCATCCTGACAATTATCTTATTAATTTTTCCAGACATTACCATCGTGTAAATTTCAGCTGTTTCCTTATCGGTGTACCTGCTTCTTATACCAGTAGGAGAAACGATAAATCTCTGCTCCTTTCCAAGCTTTGTGGCTATATTAGTTACTTCTTTACCTCCTCCATGAACTAACACCATTTTTTGGTTTAATGAAATTTGACGAATATCTTCAATTATTGATGGATGCAGATCATAAAGGACACTTCCACCAAACTTTATGACTATCATACCGGTGTTAAAGGTGTGTACTTTAGTCCGTCAGTCTCATTATACCCACACATAAGATTCATATTCTGTATGGCAGAGCCTGCAGCACCTTTCATCAAATTGTCAGAGGCTGAGAGAGCGACAATACGATCGGTATTTTCATCAATATCAAAACCGACATCACAGAAATTGGAACCCACCACAAATTTAGGATCTGGGAATTTATAGAGTCCTTTTTTGTCTCTTATTAATCTAATGAACGGTTCTTCTTTGTACGAGTTTCTATAAACCTTCCACAGCTCAATTTCTGACATCGGTGATTTAAGAAATACATGATTTGTTGTCAATATTCCTCTAACCAGATTTACAGCATGAGGGCTCATACTTACCTTAATTTTTTCACCCGATATAATGCTTAATTCTTGTTCTATTTCACCCGTGTGTCTGTGTTTGGAAGGTTTGTATGGCCTGATAACACCATACCTCATTGCGTGATGAGTACCCATACTATCAGTTGCTCCAGCACCAGAAGATCCTATCTTACTATCCACTATTATATGACTAGTGTCAATCAATTTATTCTCCATCAATGGCTTTAATGCCAAAAGTGATGTTACTGCCATACATCCAGGACAGGAAACTAACTGTGCTTCTTTGATTTCATTTCTGTGTATTTCGGGTATACCGTAAACAGATTTAGATAGTAAATCAGGAAATGGATGTTCCCATCCATACCATTTAACATAGTCATTTGCATTCTTCAGACGGAAATCTGCCGACAAATCTATTATCTTTATTCCAGTACTATAAAGATCCTTAACGATATTCAACGCGTTACCATGAGGAACCGATACAAATATCAAATCACATTGACTTACTAACTTGTCCAATTCCATGGGTGAGAATGTGAGATTTATGAAGCCCTTTAGACTGGGATGTATTCTGTGAACATATTCTCCTGCATTCTGTCTAGATGTTAAAACACTTAGTTCAACATCTGGGTGAACTACTAATAGCCGCAGGAGTTCACCACCGACATATCCTGAAGCGCCTATTACTCCCACTTTCATACTAATTTCTTCCTTTACCGAAATTTCTACTATGACATCTTATGAATTTTGTCATCTAGTATATGGCACCGCAACTGTCCAATTCAGACAAGAAACTTTGTCTAAATTAGAATACAAATCTATTTCGTAGACATCTTTAGGAGATAGTCCGTCATAGCTCCGGCAATGTCAGATTTACATACAGCTGAAGCCCCCCTAAATTCTACAGTATTGTTTACTTCATGCACTAAATATCCTCTTTCCTTATCTTCCATGAGATCAACACCTAAAATACCTCCACCGATGGCATTTGATGCTTTTAATACTAATTCTTGCAATTCTGAAGTCAAAGGGGCTTCTTCTGTTCTACCGCCAACCGCTACATTAGTTCTCCACTCATCTTCTGAAGAATATCTATAGACGGATGCAGCAATTTCATCTCCTATTACGATGCATCTAATATCTCGTGAAGGACGGTTTATTAATTCCTGAAAATAATAAATTCTGGAAAATGAATTATCATTATCTTGTCTCGTATCCAACAACATTTCAGCCATGGATTGATCTTTAATTTGGTAAACACCGCGGCCCCACGAACCAATAATCGGTTTAACTACAAGTGGATATCCTAAATTTTTCATACACTCTCTTGCTGATTCAGTGCTAAAAGCAAATGTAGTTCTGGGCGTCGGTACATGGTTCTTTTTTAAAACCATAGAGGTGATTAGTTTATTTCCACAGATTTCGCTTACATTAAATGAGTTTACAATAGGTAATCCCATTTGCTCCAGACAATAAGTTAAGTGTAAACCTCTGGTATAACTAATCACACGTTGCAATATTATGTCACCAAATACAGGATCGCGTTTACTTGACTCAGTATCAAATATTATTGATTTTCCATCAACTAGAGTAGCGTCAAGCCCTTTTTCCTTGATCTTACTGTAAATTTTTTTTTCTTCAAATCTTAGTTTATCATATATTATGCATATTCTGATCAACTATTGTCCCCAGTCTTCTCCGACTGATTCTGCTTCCCTCATCTCAACAGTATCCTGATTTTTTGATACGATTTCAAAATCGGTGCCGCAATCTGGACACGTTATAATTTCTCCAACCATCGAGTCCTGAGGTATAGTCAGTTCAGCCCCACAGTCCTTACACTCCTTTTTCATTTCTTCTTTTCTCCCTTACTCTTTGTAGGTGAATTCTTTGATAATCTATTAGCAATAACTGTTTCCATCCCCCATAACTCTATAAAACCTTTTGCAAGGTTTTGATCAAATACAGAGTCTGAAGCATAGGTTGCCAGCGTGTGTCTGTATAGTGAATTTTTAGATTTTCTTCCAACAACTTTTAGCGATCCATTTTGCAATTTCATTTTAACATTACCTGTAACTCTATTTTGAGTTGCATCTATAAATCTATCCAAGTCCTCTCTAAGAGGATCGAACCATAATCCAGAATAGACCATCCAACTCCACTGATCATCCACGATCTGTTTAAACCGTAATTCATGTTTGGTTAAAACTAGTTGTTCCAAATCTTTGTGGGCTACTATAATAGTATGTGCGGCTGGTGCTTCATATATCTCCCTAGTCTTTATCCCAACAACTCTATCTTCTATATGGTCTATCACACCAATTCCATGTTTGCCCGCCTTGATATTCAAATATGTAATTACGTCCGTTAGACTCATTTTTCGATTGTCAACTCCTATCGGAATTCCATTCTCAAATTCTAGCTCCAAATACTCAGCAGGAATATTATTATTTTTGACCAACATAAAAATTTCTTCAGGAGGTTCTGCCCAAGGGTCTTCTAAAATTCCTGCTTCTATAGCTCTTCCCCACACATTCGCATCAGTACTATACTTTTTAATTTCTTCATTAAGCGGAATATTATTTTTTTTTGCGTATTTCATTTCGAGGTCCCGTGTAAGATTCAATTCCCTTATCGGAGCAATAATCTTGATACCTGGATCTATGGATGACATTGCAATATCAAACCTAACTTGATCATTTCCTTTGCCTGTGCATCCATGGGCAACTGCAATTGCATTCTCTCGTGTGGCTACCTCCATTATTTTATCTGCAATTAAAGGGCGTGCTAATGCAGTTGCAAGAGGGTACTTTCCCTGGTAAAGACCATTTGCCTTTATTGATCTATTGACATATCTTTCTACGAATTCTTTTTTTGCATCAATATTAACATGCCTTATAGCACCAAGATTTTTTGATTTTTTTCTAATTTCACCAAAATCATCCTCTTGACCACAGTCAATGGTGACGGTAATCACGTCCATGTTATGTTTGCTTTGAAGATATTTTACACATACTGATGTATCCAATCCACCAGAGAAAGCTAAAACAACTTTTTTATTGGACATTACTAATGCAACCGATATAAGAATAGACTTATATTTTTTGGTTAACGTTGAAAGTGGTATTCAAGAAATGAAAACTATTAAAACATACTTGATCAATATCACTGTATGCATTATGGGTATAATTTCGAAGATGTAAAACAAAAGGTATTTTCTGCCTTATCTCAAAATTACGCCGGTCTGTCTGGAATTGAACTTGCATCCAAGACCAGAATAAACCGAATGACTCTAACAAAATATTTGAATCTAATGCTTACACAAGGATTAATTAGAAAAAAAAAATTGGAACAGTTAATGTATGGTATCTAGATAAGGACGCTCCACACATTGAGTTTCCACTAAATATTCACAATTTACAACAAAAATTTTTAGATTGTCTGGTTCAAGGAAATGAATCACAAGCAATAAGCATAATTTCAAATTTATTATTTTCAACGATATCAAAAGAGAGAATTCTATTTGATATTATATTACCAACTTTGAATATATTAAATGATATGTATGACAGAGGTAAAATAAGTGAAAGTGAGAAATTATTAATTTCTACTACTGCTCTAGACCTTGTATTGATGACAAAATTCGTTTCTATAATAGATACTCCAAAGTTAAAAGCCTATTCAATAATCGTTTCTGGATCAGAAGAGGCTACTTACCAAGCAAGGATCGCCTCTGTAATATTACATTTGATGGGTTGGAATTCATTGTATTTGGGAAATGTTGAAAATAAGATAGATCCATTTTTTGATATTGACATTCAGAGGCTTATTACCAAGAAATTAAAAAATGTGAATGGACTGTCTGCAATCATGATATTCTCTTTTAATGCAAATACCATGAAATTCCTGTCCAATACAATAAAAACATTAAAGAAGAAAGTTGAAAATGATTTAAAAATAGCGATATATACGAACAATGATCTGTTGCAGGTATCACAGCAACTGGATGTTGATTATAGTACGACTGAATTGACATCACTCATTGAATGGGCAAAAGAGGAATATCACAACTCCTTAACTTAATTTACTAACTGATGAACCTTTGATGATTTATTTGATTCATGGGTAAGGATATAGAATCTATTATCAAGTATCAAGTTTAGTTTTTTGATATGGCATTTTTCCGAGAAACATGTTGTAAATACCTGGACTCATGTCGTTTTGGGGATGGGCCGAAAGGGATTAACCTGATTTTTCGTGTGGGTCTGTTGGAATCTCTTAACCAGTTACTATCATCTTTCTAGCTACTCAGTCATTTAACAAGGCCACCTGTATTAGATTAGATTCTTAAGCTTACACAATAACCGTTTGTTGCCGATATAGATAATTTAAATTTCAAGTCTGATGTGGGCCCAAGGGAGTGTGAACTGTTATTGACACAAATCTTGGGCCCGGAGGTTTGCGAATCATTTTTGACCCTAAAAAACGGTTCAAAATAGACCATGATTTTACTAAAAACGGGAAAAGCAATACCTATGTCCGGCTTCAAGGCAGTGATATGCAGAAATATTTGTTCGACATTCCTTCGGCATGCAGTTGCAAATTGAGCATTTCATATTGCCATTAGAATGAATGTTCAAACATCTATTAAAAAACTTGGGTTGAATCAAAACCTTTACTTTACATTATTACTAGAGTAACTGCATGTTAGGTGATGCTATGATCAATATGACTGCAGGCATGGTCTTGGGAATGGCTGTCTGTCCAATAATTATGAAAGCGATAAGGAACGTCAGGCAAAACATAAGAGTGAATAGGATTTTAAGAGAAATTTCTGACACTCAAAAAACATCATGACGCATCTTTATCCAATGAGGCTCGATAGACTAGTCGATCTTTAACGATTAAATTAATTTTATAACCATTAAAGGATTTAGATTTATAGTTCTTCCATTGTCTTTTCTATGATGACAAAATCTTATTTCCAAGGCACGAATTTTAAATCGGCGATATTAACATCATCAATTCTAGTTGTAATTATTGCCTCGTCACTTTTGCTAACAATGAACCAAGGAATGGCAGAAGCTGAACAAGCAGCACCCGGCTCTGTCTTTAAGTTGGCTAGGGCGAGTATTCCAATAGATATTCCATTGGCTAAAGGGTATGAAAATGGAAATCAAATATTCTTTATTGCAACAGACGCTTCTGATGAGAAAATAGCCCAACAAGCAACAAAACTACTAGGGTTTAAGGTCAACTTTTCTCCATTGCTATCACAGACGCCTGAATCAGCTCTTAGTCAGGCTTTTGCGTTCACCAATGGAGTTCCGGGCAAAGGACCATTTGGATTTCAAATACCGATATTAAGTGCAAAACCAGGTGATCCCGGATACAGCCCTCTCCTCCAGGTAAATACAGTAACATGGAAGAACGGTTCTTCAGTGAAGGAGTTGAAATCTGTCCAAGAGATAATGGATGAAGAAAAGAATGGGAGCTTGACTATAAACAAAACGGGAATTGTAGTAAATCATCCGGCTATTAAATGGCAAGGTGGAGAAATGAAAATTAGAGATGACAAAAATATTACGGACGATTCTACATATGGTCACGGACAAGTTCTGAAGATAGATACCAATAAGATGCTAGTTACTATGGTTGCCCATCGCGGATTTGGTCCTGATGGCAGGACAATATACTACATAGTCGCCGATGCAACACCTGAAATGCCAGCAACTATGATGGGTGTAACTTCGGTGCCAATTGATGAAAAATTAGTTGGAACTGCTGTGGCAGTAGATCTATTTCAATTCAAAAATGGCATAAACGGCACCGGTCCTATGGGATTTCAGGCTGGAATTGGTGCAGCAAATCCGACTGACAAAAACTATAGTCCAATGTGGAAAATATCTTTCAATGAATGGAAAGATCCCTCAAAAGCAACAATTCTTGAAAATCTTGATGATCTAGTAGCCATGCAAAAAAGTGGTATGATTACAATTACTCCAGCCATGGGAGGAAAACATGTGGTCAACTGTCCATTCTTCGATCAATCTACAATAGTGGAACACATGAGTAAGACATAGAACATCGTTCTATGATTTCTAAATTTCTCTCTTTTTTTATTTACCGATTAAAGTCTATCTTTAACCCTTGGAGGCATGTCTTATTAGGATGAAATCTCTATTATAATCATGGCAAATATGAAGACACTTCAAATTGCTACTTTTGGTTCTGATGGTCAGGATGGGATAGCTTTGGGTATAAGGAGCTTTTCTGTTCATAAACTTGCTTTAATCTGTTTTAATTCTGACAAGAATAGAGCTGAGGATTTTGCAAAAAAAATAAAATCTGTTCTTGGTGTTCCTATCACAATCACAATTGTCACAAAAGAAAATGTAGTAAGGGATACTATGGAAAGTGTTAACGAAATTCTAAATCTTCACGCTAAAGAATTTGAACAAGTTCTGTTAAATGTAAGCTCTGGTGACAAACTGATTGGATGTGCTGCACTTTCTGCCGCATTCATAAATGGAATACAGGCATTCGGCATGGATGATACACATACTGTCCCACTTTTGATGCCCGTCTTAAAGCTAAGTTATAATGAAATAATTTCGGAAGCTAAGATAAAAATTCTAAAGTCAATAAATACTGCAGGAGGAGTAATACAAAGTTTAGAACAATTAGAACAAATCTCTGGTTATGGTAAACCTCTCTTAAGTTATCATGTTCAAGGAGCAAAGGATTCAAAGGGACTGGCAGACCTCGGTTTAGTTGAAGTGGAGAAAGGTGATAGAGGAAAAATATCTGCAAGACTGACAACTTTAGGCAAGCTACTTGTAAGTAGCAATACACTTACTAGAACATCATAATATGATAAGAGATGAAAATGTATGAAGTCAAGTTCTTCAGCTAAAAGGAATGCATTGAAAAGAGGATTGATTGCTGGATCTATTACTGCAATTACATATCTTTTGGTAGTGATAATTACAACACCCAATCTTCCATACTTAGCAGCTTTGAGCGCAGCAATTAAAGTAAATGGAATAATAGTAATGGGTTTGGCTATCGCAATGGGAGTCCAAATCTATATGTCAAATTATGGGAAAAGCTTGGGGTGTAACATCGTCAATAAAAGAGAAGGTATCATAGGAGGTTCCAGTAGTATTACACTAAGTTCATTTTTCTCATTTTTCTCATTAGTGCCACTCGGTTGTTGTGGAAGTTGGCTTCTAATCCTTTCATTATTACCTTCTGTCTTCGGCAGTGCATTCTCAGTAATTCTGATACAATACTCAAAGCCACTCTCATATTTAGGATTGTTTATAGTAATAGGTTACACTGGCTTTAGTGCTATCAAATTGAAAAGAGAATTGAAAAAGATTGAAAAAGTGAAAGCTCAGAGAAAAGTATCATTTATGACGTGATGATGTTTGAATACTCTTGACACTGTTTGCAATAAGAAACGGATATTGCTACCTGCAGTTCTGCTATTGCTATTGACCATTGCATTGGTCGCAACTCACATACCAGTAAACACAATAGTAACAGTAATCGCAGAAGAAAAACATATTGTTCCTCTTGATCAGATAGTAAGTGGTGGGCCACCACCTGATGGTATTCCCTCAATAAATTCGCCCAAATTCAATTCAGTAATTGATGGAAATAAGTTTCTTGGAGATTCGGATAAAGTAGTTGGCATAAACATTAATGGCGATATCAGGGCATATCCGCTTCAAATCTTGGTGTGGCATGAAATAGTTAACGATAATGTTGGCGGCATTCCTGTTGCAATTACTTATTGTCCGCTTTGTTTTACAAATCAAGTTTTTGATAGAACAGTTAATAATACTATACTAGAATTTGGAACTTCAGGAAAGCTATACAATAGTAATCTCGTGATGTATGATAGATCAAGCAAGTCACTTTGGAGTCAAGCTATAGGCGAAGGAATTGTAGGAAAGTATGCAGGCATTAAACTTGAAAAATTACCCTTCGATGTAGCATACTGGAAAGATTGGAAGAAAATTTATCCCCAGTCAAAGGTTCTTTCAAAAGATACTGGATCGGCTCGACCCTATGGTGCAGATCCTTACGGGGATTACTATACTAGCCCAGATATTTTGTTTCCAGTTTCTAATAGAGATAACAGACTAGGATTAAAGGAGATTGTAGTTGGGCTTGAAAATAGCGATTGGAGCAAAGCTTACAAATTGCAGGATATAGAGAAATTGAAAGTAATCAATGACCAATTTAATAATAAATCAGTAACACTTTTTTCATTGCATCCCATAATGGCAAGGTTATTTGATCCTTCAGTGAACGGACAGAAGTTATTATTCAAGTATAACTTTACTAATAATACCTTTACAGATAAGCAAACAGGGAGTCAATGGGATTTTGAAGGGAGATCTATTGAAGGACCAATGAAAGGGAAACAACTTTTGCGATTACCATTTGACGAAGGTTATTGGTTCGAATGGGCAGCATTTCATCCAGGAACTAAAGTGTATTCTTAATTTATTTCATGGATCCGGAGGGATATGATTGAATATTGTATCGGAACATAGTTACAATTTCTTATCTTATTCAGATTGTTTTTAATGGCCATTGGATTATAATAAAAGAATATCGTATGGGCACAAGGGGTTGTGAATTGTTTTTGACACATATTTTGGCCCAGCGGTTTATGAACCAATATTGACATAATTTTTAGAATCAAATCACTGAATGACTTCATGGTTCTTTTTAGAGCTAAGTCACGCAAAATTTTCACATGATAAAAGCTAAGTCCAGACCAGTGTGATTAGCCTACACCATGTCGCTGTTTCTAGCACTTTTCTAAACTAGATTACCATAAATTCTGAGTATGTTGTATGAAATTATAGAAATGGTCTTAAATAAATGACGGTGTTCCAACTGAAATATGATAAATAGTTAAGTGAATTATACAATAAACACTTCCATCCTAGTTACCAATTTTGAATATACATCACAAGAAATTTTTACGTTATATGTAATTTAGAATATCGATACTCTTGCTTGAACTCATCAGATTCTTTGATAGTGAAGGAGTGAAAAGTTTTTATGTTTCGCCTTAAATGCCTTATTAGTTGATAAATCGTCTATTTTTATTTTTTACAGTTTTACTCTTTTTGTCAGTATTCTCTATGATTAGCCCATTATCTGTTAGATATTCTTCTGAACCAATTTTACTTAGAGTGTATGCTAATGGTGAAGGTGGAGGTGGTGACGAAGGTGAACAGGGTGACGATGAAGGTGGTGGTCATGGCCGTCGAGGTGGAGGCGATGACAATCAAGGTAATGATGATGGTGAGCGTCACCTTAGAAAATTTTTCAATTTTAAGCAACTAGAGCGCGATGATGAACGTAAAAAAGAGAGCAAGATGGAAAGTGTTGAACCTAAACCAAAAGCTTATGATGGTTATAATTTTGTAAAAGATGGTGATAAGAAACGTAAGGAGTTTAATTTTGCTGCTGTGGGTGATTTTGGATGTTCAAAAAATACCAAAAAAACTATCAATAACATTGAAGACAAAAAACCTGATTTAGTGTTACCTTTAGGAGACCTTTCATATCAAAGTACTGCAGATTGTTGGTTTGATGTAATGTCACCACTTAAAGGTAAAATCATGATTACTTTAGGATTTCATGAAGTGAACGATGGAAAATCTAAGATGAACCAGTATATCAATAGTTTTGATTTGGACAAACATTACAATTCTTTTGATTACAGGCATGTACATTTTGTTACTATGGCTTCAGAATCTAAATTCGATGTAGGTTCTGCACAGTACAAGTTTATAAATGAAGATTTGAAAAAAGCATCTGAAAACAAAGACATAGATTGGATAGTAGTAACCACGTATGGACCATTTTACACATCACCGTCAACACATAAGGCTGAAAAAGGTCTTAGGGATATCTATCACCCTATATTTGAAAAATATAATGTCGATTTAGTATTACAGGCACATAACCACAACTACCAGAGAACATACCCAATATCATATAATTCAGCTGGTGATAGTTCAGAGCCTATTGTGACAAAGCAAAATACTACAGGTTATAATAATAGCACAGATGGGACCGTTTTCGCTCTAGTCGGAACTGGCGGAGAGAGCTTCTATCCGCTTGATGGTCAAGCACCTTACGTGGCGAGCCAATTTGGCAAGTTTGGATTTTTAGATATAGATATCAGTAATGGAAATCCCCACACTAAATTGACTGCAACTTTTTATGATAATAAGGGTAATGAGGTATTGGACCAATTTACAATTGAAAAGAAAATAAAAAATACAGGTGTAGATATCCAACCAGTCCCTCTAAGTGCTTCGCATGCTTCACATGCTTCACAAAATTCAAATCCAAATCGTGATTATCTCCCTTCGTGTAATAATTGTGACAAATAGTTTGATGGTCTCGGAAAAGGGCCTATCAAAAACATGTATTGAAGTCACATACAAAAATGCCGTGTTATCCAGGATTAGCGGATATCGAAAAATATGGATTAAAGCCTCAAGGCAGGGAATGGGAAGGTTAAATGGTAACAAATTTTACAGTACCTTATTTTATGACACTTGCAATAAATCTATTAAAATGATGTAAATTCTATATCAGGGTTCGGTGGAACTCATAAGGCTAGAATTGCGATTTAGGAACCTTCCTGCTATCAACATAGGTATAAAAATTATATCGATCTTTTTCATTTTACTTTCCTATCTGATTTAACCGTTGGTATTCTTTTTGCCAATGTACTCAATGCTGAATCTATTTGTAATTAGTCTATACCTTGGCAACACACCTGATCTCAATCATGAGTTCAGGGAATGCAAGACGCTGAATTTGTACTATAGTACTTGCTACAACAGGGGTACCGGAAAATACATCTTGTCTGCATTTGACTGCTGCAGCGAAAGCCGCATCCATATCGGTTACAAAGAGTGTCTCATCCACTATGTTTTCCATTGTTACGCCATATTGTGCGAGCACGTTCTGGATGTTGGCATATGCCTGCCGCATCTGAACCTCCATATCTCCGCGACCGACAATATCGCCCTTGTCGTCATGACTCACTTGACCTGATACATAGATCGTGTCTCCAACTTTTACCGCCTGGGCGTAACCATATTCCTTCTCCCAAGACATTCCAAGGCTCTTTGTTTCCTTGTTGATTGTCATAATGTGTCTCTTATCTTCTGATATATCACTTTATCTTCCGATTGTAATGAATACACCATCAAATGATCCTTTTCCCTTGACATTGTGATCTTTTGTTTATAGAATATGCATTCCTTTTCACGTGCCTAATTTTCATTCGAGCACTTACTTGTATTTTAGACATAATTTATCTAGTAAGTGGCAAAATACTTAATGCTGCGCTCGGTTATTGCTAGAGCGTTGCCATATTTGTAATTAACATTTCTATGATTAAATTTTAAATCTTACATCCATTTACTAATCTTGGTAACAATATTATTCGGGTTCGGTGGGATGCAATACACTAGTGTATGTAATCCATGGCGGTAAGGCGAGACAACCTTGGTTTGGAGCCAACGGGATATGACTGAATATTCAGCCGCAACTTTATTAGAATTTTTAATTTGTCCATATTTCGTATTATTAGGGATCTCATTCATTCCATCCGAGATGCCATAGACTTCAGATTAGGTCAAACGGAAACGATTAGGTGTAGAATAAATCCCAATAAAGAGCCTAGAGAATGTTTATCTTACTCTTCGAGTTGTACTCGGTCTCCGCGATGAATTGTTCCACCCCGATTTACTGATGCATAGACTCCGGCGTGTACTTCGTTGTATTTTGCAACCGTTCGTAAGATACCTAAATCTTTAGGAAGGTCTCCCTGCGGAAGAGTCGTCATCACACACCTAGTGCAAGGTCCCGAGACGCTTAGCAAAATCTCTTCGCCGATCATTAGCTTCTTGCCAACCCATAAATTCTCAATAAAATCGTTCTCTCCAGAAGTTGACTCTACCACTATGTTTGGTCTAAACCGACGAACCTCGAATCGCGCTTCTGGATAGAGTTCTCGCAGACGATTGATTGTAGAAGTCGTCAGGATATGAATTACAGCAATGTCGAAGAAAGTTTGGGGAGGCATCGCTTCATCGGTGACCTTTTGTCTTTGTGCTAAGCCCTCTATATCCGGCCAGTACTCCTCGTAGCTTGGCTTATCCAAACTAGCCTTCATGAGACTAACCTCTCGACCAAGAACCTTTGACAAAGTATGATCAATATCACTCTGATCGGAGAAGATTTGGGTACCGTCTGGGAACGTGATACGAATGGGCGGAATGTTCTCCACGTCTTTTAATGGATCTATAAAGGTAGCGTGAAAGTCGAAGAGAGTTCCCCATTTCCTAGGGTTCTTGGCACTGGCTACCTTGCCTGTTTCTTGGTCGATTAGTGCGTACGTACGATCCCCTAAGAGACCGCGTTCTGTAATATATGAAGAATTGAGCTCTTCTCCCAACATAGACTTCAGTGGGTATCTCCATATGGAAACTACTTTCCCTGTAGGCATCTGAGCTTTATCCACAAAAGGTCGTCCTCTATGAACATTTGGAGTGCGATTTCTTATTTATAGGTTAGGCACAAAATGAGGGTTTTCAAAAATTATTAAATCTTGCATGTGTTTACTAATTAAGGTATCATTATTATTAGGTTTCGGTGGGATTCGGACGTTGCATGTATGGGGGTTCTGTTGATTTGCTATTTGGCTCTTTCTATTGAGCAGTTTTAACTATTGACTAATCTAGTCTATGAATATTGTTTACAACAGCAGCACACTACACATCATTGTGAGTTAGAGTGTAGCTCCTGTTTGTTGCAATAAATTTAACTGATCTACGATGTCCCTATGTTCGACAATTATACCATTTTCTATTCTATAGAGATCAGCAGATCTGATGTTTACTGGTTTGTATGTAGGTGGCATTCCTTGAAATTCTCCTTGATGTGTGCCGGATCCGTTAAGGAATATAATTACAAGATTATCTTCTGCGACTATTTGTTCTATGTTTGCATGCCAATCAGGAAACGCTTTAAAGAATGCCCTTAAGAATTGTTTGAATTCTCCACTTCCCTTTCCTGCAACAGGATTCAAATAGTTTTCAATAGCTGACAAATTGTGTTTATTGAAAATTTCTTCTACAAATGATTCAACTAGAGTCTTATTCCTTATCTCTTGTGAACTATTTTTATCTGGTAAAGACATATCTGATATTTATGTGCTCAGATTATTTATGTCATGATGAAAACATGTAAAATCTCTACACCAGTAACAAACACCATCATTGGGGCATACTCGCTTTGTAATAACGATATCTCATATAGGTATAAAGAAAGAAAAGAAAAGAAGTTAGAAAGTTCTATTTACTTGTTGTCGTTGACTTTGCTATTGCATCAAGTGTATATGTCACTATAAATGGTTCTCCTGTAGTTGTATGAAATGCTAATGCTGTCCCTACAAATGGTAATGAGCCTGAAAATACTGGCCTGTCAGTCTGTTTAGTCATTAATGTGATAGCAATATTCTGTCCTGGTGCAAATGGATTTGGAGCATTCAATGGTTCTCCAACTGTTTGATTTACTGTTTGTGGCTTCTTATATGGATGTAATACTACTACATCTACAGCCTTGCTTGCAGTAAACGTGACTACTCCGGACCAAATCTTTCCATCTTGTCTTGGTGGAGCAGCTAGAACAAGCTGATGCATCTCATGACCTGGTACTGGATCTTGTTTAGAGGCACTAGTATTCTGTATTACTAATAAGTCTCCTTGTGCTTCTGTCTGATTCTCTTGCTGAGCAAATACTTGATTTGATGTTGTCGAGATGGTGGTAGTAGTTGTCACAGCAGCCAAAGCAGCAAGTAATAATGCGGGTCCGATAATAGATACGGTGGTTAAATTTTCGTTTTAAAATACATTAACAGATAGTTCAATTGTTATTATATAAAAAAATTTTGTCAGAATATGTCAGTCAACACTTTTTTCTCATTATTATGTCTAAATCTTCTTTCATCATGGTTCAACAGAAAAAAAGTGAGTTTATCGTAAAAATTTCTCTGTTATCTTAGCCAATGAAAGAGCCACCTAGGTGTAAAAGCAGTCCGATAATTACCACACGATACCAATTGTATTCTATTTGGGGTGAAGTATACTCATTACATTTGCCATTTGGTTGTGAAGCTTACTCCTTCTGGCTTGACCATTCTTATTGCAAATAGAATACTGAAATGTGCACCGTAGACTGTATACTTAAATAGTAACAGATTACGTAATATATTATCTATAATATTTATTTGATTATTCGTAAAACCTTCTAAATTTTATTCAGGTTCGGTCGGATTAGTTCCCTGCATGTATGCGGGTTGTGTTGATTTGCTATTTAGCTGGTTCTGCTGATACACACGGTGAATCCATTTTGATCTCACGAACCTTATTGAGTAGAATAAAAGGCGAGCGTACATCCAAA
Source organism: Thermoproteota archaeon (assembly GCA_046729135.1). GTDB lineage: Archaea > Thermoproteota > Nitrososphaeria > Nitrososphaerales > Nitrososphaeraceae > TA-21. The sequence goes on from JBKPGB010000031.1 coordinate 41,264, forward strand.
TTGCAATTGAACGATCTACAAAAATACCCGGTATTGGATGGGTCTGGATAATTCTGATTTTGTATTAAATATGTTGCGTAGGAATCACTTATGTGATACTTTGTCTTTTATTTTCTTCCAATCACCTATATCATGTCGTGGTCCTATTGATGCCCCACTACCAGTATAGTCGCCCATAACCTCCAGAACATAGTCAATGTCATTCAGTTTTTTTAGAATGCTCAGGTTCAAGCGGTGATGCGAGACGTAGTGAGTACCCTTATCAAAGATTGCAGGAACTGATCCAGTCGTCTGCAATATATGTTGTCTTGATTTCTGTGGATCTGTTCCTTCTTTCGTGAAGACTTCAACAGTGTACATCGGTGCGGGATTTTTTGGATCTTGTTGCAATCGCGTAACGAGATCGAAAACTAGAGCAGGATCTACTTTATAAAAAATTCTGCGGTATGATTCTGTTAATTTTGCACTTTCTAGCTTGAGTTCTTCTAATTCATCAACACCATCTTTCTGCTCACTCAAAGTGGTACTTTCCCTCCTTGCTTTTTGAAGGTGACATACAATAGACATAGGTAGGATGATTTAAAAATTTATTCCTTTTCTATGGAATTAGAGACACATTTGAATCCAAAAGAAGATCCAGATCCGTGAGACCACATGTAGGAAATTCAGGAGTCTAATATTGTAACTCGATAATGAAGCTCTAGTCAATTATTCAACTTTATTTCACATGTATAATGTGATCTAGGATTCCGCTGGGATCCATAATGTTAGCAGGGCGGATCCAAAATCCAGCCTTCTATTTAAAACAGAATTAGTAATTAATTGAAAATTTGCGGCACGTCCGGATGTGAATGAAAATTCAATTGAATCTCTTTAAGATTGCTCATTAGCGAGCTCTTGGATTATGCCAGTAATTATAAACGCCTTTTTGTTCCCATAATTATTACTAGATAATGATGGCCAAGCTGGTCATCTTGAGAAATCTTCCCTGCTTCAAGCGCCTCGGATTTTCTATCCTTATTTTTAGAAGCATGTTCTAACGCAGCAAAGCAGACAAAAAGCTTATTTCCTATGAAATAGATCTTTTGGGATACCGATGCTAGACATGAGAATATCATTTGCAATTGCAGTAGTAGCCATCGCAACAATATTTGTGATGATGACAATTGGTATTTCTATTGATGCCCAGAGCTTTATTAGAACATGGGGTTCATTTGGTACAGGTGATGGTCAATTCAAGGGACCAACAGGGATTATTGAAGATTTTGGAAGCAACACACTGTATGTAGTGGATGGTGGAAATGATCGTATCCAGAAGTTCACAACTGATGGTAAGTTTATCTTAAAGTGGGGCTCTTCAGGATCTGGAGATGGGCAATTTGACAACCCATCTGGAATTGGTACCGATCTTACTTCACCAGGTTATGTTTGGGTTGCTGACGCTGGCAACAATCGAATACAGAAATTTGATAGTAATGGCACTTTTATTACAAAATGGGGCTCTCAAGGTTCTGGTGATGGCCAGTTTGATTACATTACAGGTATTGCTGTTGATAAATCAGGTAACGTATACGTAGCTGGTGTGGGCAATAACCGTATTCAAAAGTTTACGGGAGATGGTAAGTTCATAACAAAATGGGGTTCGTTTGGAACAGGTGAAGGTCAATTCTACAATCCCGGAAGAGTAGCTGTCGATCTTAAAGCTGGCTATGTATATGTAGCTGATGTGGCAGGTCGTATTCAAAAGTTTACAGGAGATGGTAAGTTCATAAAATCATGGGGCTCTCCAGGATCTGGAGATGGACAATTTAGGACACCAACAGCCATGGCAGTCGATCTAGCAGGTAACGTGTACGTAGCTGATGGCGGTAACGATCGTATTCAAAAGTTTACAGGAGATGGGCAATTTGTCACCAAGTGGACTAATCTTGGATTGCCTACTGGTGGAAACCTTTATGACGCAGTAGACATAGATGTTGGTGCTTTAAAGAAGGTGTATATGACAGATCGTGATCATAACCGAGTTGTAGTACTTTCCGCAGCAGGAACATCATAGCAGTAGTAGTAGCATCATTCGGCTTGCGTTATCACTCCTGCGCCAATAGAACCATATGCTGCAGGAAGTAGAGGTGATTTGCCGGACACGAAGTCTTATATTTATGCTTCTATATTAACACGGCCCATCGAGATATGACCATTTTCTGGCGGAACACTAGATAGAATTTCAAATCATAAGTTACTGTATAGTTATAGGCATGCGACTAACGTCGATTTACCGTTTTAACCCATAACAACTAGCATAGCGACAATATTATTACCAATGAGTTATCAATTTCTTTGACTGTAACAGTAATGCAAAATCTCAAAACCGAATGGGGAGATCGATTCATAATTTCAGCTATAATACAAGGTGGAATAATGACCGCTATAGCCTTAGCTACTGTAGGTGTTCAACTATTTTTTACCAAAGCAAATATAATTCAATTTTTGTCCTTATCCTTTGAAGGACCTGCAAAATGGTTTTTTATTGGAACGTTATTCTACTTGATACTTGTCGTTGCCATAGCAGTAACTGCTGGATTTTATAACCATTTGCAAATCAATCTAAGGAGAAGATTTTCTCGCATAACTAAGGCTCTTGCATGGATCCATTTAATATGTATGAACGTTGGAGGCGCAGGTTCAACTATACTTATGATATTTGCAGGATTATCTGGTTCTGGAGTACTTTCGATTTTTACTGAAGGAAATATAGGTAAAGAAAATCTTATGATAATGAATTCCTTTATTTTACCTATAGCATTATTTATCGGCATCCTTTGTATAGGAGTCATTAGCGGTGGTCTGGCTTACACAATCGCGTACAATCAGAAAATCTAATATTTTCTTTTCTTCACAG
>JBKPGB010000032.1:0-12128 GCA_046729135.1 Thermoproteota archaeon
AGATTGCTGCATTGAGAATGAAATCGGCAATTTCTTTTGGATGCGATACATACAGAGATTGGTTTTATTATAATAACGCGTTGGATAAGGCGCAAACATTTATTGATAGAGGTTGTACCCCTCTGACTGATATTTGGATAGGCATTCATACAACCTGGCCGTGTCGTGTAAAGAAGTTATCGCAGTTGAAAATAAATAAATATTGTTTATCTTCTTCTAAAATCGGGACATGCACATTTTTGACGAGTCTTTCTCATATACCGTCCTATCAGATACAGGTGTTCATCTCTGTCATGGTCACAAATGCAAAAGTCGTATCCTGCTTCCATCGATTTATATTCTTATTTCATTCCATTTGTTAAAACATCTATATTGATATTTTTATGATAATTAAAAAAATCGAAATTACCAACATTAGAAGCTACAAGGAAAAGACAATCATTGAACTTCCTGTGGGAACGATACTATTTCAAGGCGATATAGGTTCAGGGAAATCTACAATCCTTTCTTCAATTGAATTTGCTTTGTTTGGATTAGGTGATGTTGATGCAAATCACTTACTTCGAATTGGTGAGAATAAAGGTTCTGTACTCTTAGAATTTGAAAGTAGTGGAAAGACCTATTATGTCTTAAGAACTCTTTTAAGGAAAGGAAATAAAATATTTCAAGAAGAAGGGTTTTTGTTTGAAAATGGAGTCAAGAATTCATATTCTGTTGGTGAATTAAAATCCAGAATTTTAAATATAATTGGAATAAATGAAAGAACGCAGACAAAAACAACTTCAACAATCTATCGTTTTGCAATTTACACTCCTCAAGAGATGATGAAAAATGTATTGACATCCAACAACGAAAAAAGAGTTGAAATACTGAGGAGAGCATTTGGTATTGAAGAATATAGTACGGCCAAAAAAAATGCTGAAAAATTTTCTTCATGGATACGAACCGTAACTCGAATCAAGAAATTTATGATAAATGATCTAAATATGCACAAAGTTGATGTACAAAAAATAAAAGATACTTCGGAATCATTGAGAGAAGAAATTGAATATTTTAAGGATGGTGTGGAGCATCTAAATAATCAAATCCAAATAATCTTAAAAGATATGTTGGAAATGAGGAAAAAGAAGGAGAGAATGCTACAAGCAGAATCGTCCATTTTACATCTCCAAACGACAATTGATAAGAATTCACAACTTAAAGAAAAAATAAATTTAGAACTTGGTCGAATGAATCAAGAATTATATGAAATTTCTCAGAGTGAAAAAATCATAGCTGATCTCAGTCCGAAGTATGAGGAATACATCCAAAAAAAGAGGGATCTAGTAAATGTTACCGACAAAGCTCTACAATATAATAAGCTGTTACTTGATAAGATAACATTGGAAAGTAACATTAACAATGAGCGTGACATGCTTAACTCGAGTATCCAGAGGTTAGATCTGGATTTAACGGATCTTAGGTCGGAGCGAACAAGATGTAATGATGAAGTAAAGAATTTAGATGAGCTGAAAAAAGAGGAAATTGTATTAAAAAATATCATTACTGATTCAAACAAATTCCAAATGGACTTGGATAGGGTTTCTGAAAACCTCTCTAATACTAAATCAGAGCTGAACTCAATTAGAAAAGAAATATTAAAACAGAAATCAGAGTTAGACTCAGTTTTACAATTAAAACAAAATGCAGAATGTCCGTACTGTAATCAAAAATTAGACCAACAACACATACGAGCATTAGAAAATAAATTTCTGCAAAGAAGTAATTACTTAAAAAATAAAATTATTCATATGGAGAAAGAGATAATAGAAAATCAAGCTAAAAAAAATGAAATTTTAGATAGAATTAAAATATTAGAATCTAAAAAATCTGAATTACAAAAAATTCAATTCCAAATAGCTAACTTAATTGTTGTTCAAAATAACATAAAGCAATTAGATTTTAAGATAAGTGAAAAAATATCAAATAAGAAATCTCTGCAGGACCAATTACAAGATAAAGTTTTCTTAGTTAAAATTAACAAATTAGATGAAATAGCTGACAAGTTAAATATGCTCTATACTTACAAGATAAAATATGATAAGTTAAATAAGATTGTAATAGATTATCAAAAAATTGAACTGGAAAGAACATACATGGAACATTCAAATATAATTAAATCAAAACAACGCATTATTGAAGATATAGGGATTAAGGAACAATCGCTACTAGAATTGAGTGATGAGATTATAACTCTGTCTGATAAACTTGCTAAAACCAAAGCACTTTACCAAGATAGGGAGGTGGTAGATAATAAGTTGAATGAATTAGAATTACAGAGAGTATCATTAGAAAAGGAATTAATGGATAAAAAAGAAAGTCTTGCGATAAGGAGGACTGATCATGATAACAATCTGAAACTAATTGAAGGGATCAATAAGAAAATATGTGAATTGGAAGAAAAAGTTGATAAAATTATTTTTACAGATCAGGTAGGTGTATGGTTGAATCAACATTTTATCCGTTCACTAGAACAAATCGAATCTCAAGTCCTGATTAGTGTAAAGGAAGAATTCAATAAACTCTTTCAAAAATGGTTTTATTTATTGATAGAAGTTGGCGATATAGACGTAGAAATTGATGAATATTTTACACCGGTCGTAAATCAAAGCGGATATCGGCTAGAAGTTGAAAGTTTAAGTGGAGGAGAGAAAACTTCAATAGCCCTTGCATATAGGCTAGCGCTTAACGAAATTATAAGAAGGATGATAATGCTAGACGACAATCTCTTAATTTTAGATGAGCCTACAGATGGTTTTAGTAAGGAGCAGTTGATTCAAATCAAGCATGTTTTAGAAGAGCTTAGTGCCGCTCAGGTTATAGTCGTTTCTCATGAAAAGGAATTGGAAGGATTTGTGGAAACAATTTTTAGGGTTGTTAAAGAAAGTGAAAAATCTCAGATAGAATTAGTAGTATAAATCATAACTCGGTTTAAGCAAAGTATTTTAAAGGTAGTCAGGATAGTGTTATTCGATAAAATGTCCAGTATGATAATTACTATTATATGGTAAATAAAAAAATTTTATAAGATCAAAATGTTATTAATTGTCGGCCATATTAAAAATGGTTAGGTTTATTGTTGGGAAAACAATATATTCCATGACCCAATACGTGATAATGTTGCCCCACAAGATTAAGTGTTCCCATATTCTTGTTAAGAAGCAAAGTGAAGCACTATCCATCATTGAAAGGTTAAAAAACGGTGAAAGCTTCGATAAAATAGCAAAAGAACTTTCTATTGATAAGGGAAGCGGTAAGAGAGGAGGCGACCTCGGTTTTTTTGGAAAAGGTGTAATGGTAAAACCTTTTGAAGTAGCGTCATTCAATCTCGAAAAAAACCAAATTTCCGAACCAGTAAAAACAGAATTTGGTTATCATATTATAAAAAGAACTGCTTGATAATTGACTATAGTCATTTTCAATTTGGAGTGCTAAGTGTCATAGTGTCTGTTGACAAGTTTACCTATTATTGGACTGAACTGGTAGAATTTCCGGATTTACCCTAAATATCTGGGCTTTTATAGTCCCTTGTTTATTGTATACGTATGTATATACAACAAGAAGGACAGGGACAGCAAGACAGGGCGTACTATAATTTTATTAATAGTTGCAAGTCTGAGGAAACACGGCAAAAATATGAATTCAATGTTAGGAATTTTTTAAAGTTCTGCAACCTAGAAAAGCATTCAGAATTATTGAAAATAAATGCAGAGGAAAAAATTATTGATTACATAGTTCATCTTAGAAACCAAAAATTATCAAGTCACACAATTCACAGTAGACTAACGGCAATATATGATTTTTACACAATGAATGACATGTTACTAAACAAGGTAAAGATTAACAAATACAAGGGAGAATTTAGAAAGGTCAGAAAAGATAGAGCCTATAGAAGAGAAGAGATTCACAAACTGCTAGACATTGCGGGTTTAAGAATGAAAGTCTGTATCTTGTTAATGGCTAGTGCGGGTTTACGTGTTGGGTCTATTCCTTCAATTAAAATCAAACATCTCGAGAGGATTGACAAATAGTATCTATACAAGATAACAGTTTATGAAAATTCAAATGAAGAATACTATACATTTTGCACATCTGAATGTGCATCTTTTATTGATGAATATCTTTGATTATCGACAAAGAAACGGGGAAAAATTAACACCTGAAGCCTATCTAATACGCAATGAATTTGACAGTTATGCACCTTTATCACTCAGACAATCTGTTAGGGGCATTACTAAAAAAACAATTGCTGAAACAATCCGTTTATTGATGAAAAAACAGGGATTGACAACGTTGGCAATATTTCTTTAACTCATGGATTCAGAAAATTTGTAAATACTGAGATGATAAATTCAGATGTTAATCTAGTTGTCAAAGAGATGTTATTAGCTCATAGCGTTGGCTTAGAAGGAAGTTACTACAGACCTACAACGGAAAGATTACTTGACGAATATCTAAAGGCAGTTAACAATCTAACAATCAATGAAGAGAACAGATTAAAGATAAAGGTCGAGCAACTTGAAACTGACAAAGTAAATTATGAAACACTGGATAAAAATATTGATGAATTATCAAGGCAATATCTAAAGGAACACATTTCAAAAGACCCTGAGGGACAAATCCCAATAAGTGATGAAGAAATTGAATATATTTTACAACGCAGGAAACTGACTGACAAAGTAAGACGTAAGCGTGATAAGGCAATCATAGAAGGCATGACGTATGATGAATATAGAAAAGGGAAACATCATGACATTGTGTTATGATTCTGAAAAATAGACTATTGTATCATTCTCTAGTATGTTGGTCTAATATTTTTTCCTTTACTGATTCCTTGAAGCATTGGTCTGTGGAGTGGAGGTTAGGGAAGCATTGGTCTGTGGAGTGGAGGTTAGGGAAGCATTCGTCTGTAGGGCATTTAGGGAAGCATTGGTCTGTGGAGTGGAGGTTAGGGAAGCGTTGGTCTGTGGGGCATTTAGGGAAGCATTGGTCTGTGGGGTGGTTAGGGAAGCATTGGTCTGTGGGGTGGTTAGGGTAACGTTGGTCTGTGGGACACTCTGTTTTTCAATTTCAGGCTCAGGAACTTTTTGAGTAACATTGGCTTGAGTTACATTCTTTTCAGGAACAGATTCACGTTGAGCAACTTTATTCTGAGGAGCACTAACGTTAAGATATTTATCTTTGTAATAGTTTGAATCGTCAAAACAGTGTACTATTTCAACGTCTCTAAGATTATGACCTATTTTTGCTGCCAAATTTATACAATCTTGTATATTTTTATCTGCATCTTGATAAGCCCCTGATCCTTTGAAATCATTCAAAGATATCTTATCATCAATTATATTGCCATTTCTTATATCATTTACTAATTTTGTTAAATTGTCATAATCTTTCAATGCTTCTATCGGAATAAAACTGCCAATAAAAAAGAAGGTTCCAAGACTTATTATTGTTACTATGAAATGAGATAAATTGATTGATCCGACACTATTCATCAAAGAAAATTCAAAACCGCCTTAAATAAATTGATCCTTTGTGAATTTTGAATAACCTTTATAGAGAGGTTTTTCTTAACTTGGGAATATTTTGTAAGATCATCTTTTATTCTCATCGCTAGTGTGTAAATCTTTTCAGCCGAATCTACAAAGTTGGAGATGGTAGCAGAGATTTCACTCATATTTCAAATTCTCTTCCACCTTCTATACTCGGCTTGTGTAGTTATAAAATTCATCCTTACGACACTTGGATTTTATAATTTTTTTATTTCGTTACTACAAACTTTTTGTTTTTTTTAACTGCCAACTTTAAAGGAATAATTTATTCAATCTTATATCCTTTCAAACTAAGCCTTAATCCATCAAGTAAATCATCATAACTAGTTTGTTCTTTATCTAATGAATAATCTATGGGTAGCCTATTCTTGATTACTATACTAGAATAGTAACAAAATTCTGAATTATTATACATAACATTTTTCCCTTAAATCTTAAGTATTATAACTTCTAGAATAACGTATGTCAAGACTCAGAAAAAACGAAAAAGTGGTTACCTTAGGCGTGTTTGCTTTAGGATTAGCCGTTATGTTAGTGATACTAGTTGCACCGCTAACCTTCGCGCAAGAGGCTGCAACGACACCAACCGCACAATTATCGCATACTAAATCAATCCAACCAAAAGTTACAAAGCCAGTATTTGTAAATATGGACTCTAACGATTACCTCAATGCGGGTATTACACACAGTACCAGTAGAAACAATGCTGATGTGATTGTCAATAAAGAAGGAACTTACCTAATCGTAGCAGCTGGTCAGGTGGGAAAGACTTCAGGTAATACAACTTGTAATGTTGATTTGTGGCTTAGACAAAATACTCAAATGGTAGGAAATAGTAACACTCGCGCTTCAGTCAATACAGTTAATGATACCATTGTCCTCGTATCACAAGCAGTTCTGCCATTGAAGGCGAATGATACCATAAATACAATGATGTCAGTATCTCAAACCGATCAAGGTTGCGGTCTCATCGATACTGCACCATCTACTGAGCCCAATATTCCTGCTATCATATTCTCCATTGTAAGGATAGGTAATTGATAAATCGCAGTCGATACCAGAAAAAGGAAATAACTACCTCCTATTTTTTAATTCGTGCTTATTTATTTTAGTATACTATTTCAAATGCTAATCTCTAGATTACTAGCAGAAAAAGAACTTTCAGATTATTTATAAAGTAAAGGACAAAACTAAAATTATGTAGTGGCTAGAAGTAGGAATAATGCCGTAAATACCACCACTAGAACAATTGAATACCATGCGGCAGTAACTGAATTAATAACCAAAAATTAATTGATGTAAATTATCTTCAAAAAAGAACTCCTAAAGAACATTCAAAATTATTTAGTTCAACAAACACAGAATATTATGAAAATGATTATGTCTGTTCCCTTAAAGGATTAGTGTCAAAGACTATCCCTAGAACCGTCATTTATTACAAATTACTTGAATCGGTATCCTAAGTCGTTATCTGACAGTTTTGATATATAGTGAATTACTAATATGCAAGCAAATTGACGTAGAGCAGGTAATAAAGGCAAGACGGGCAAGTGGTCTTATTGACCGGCAAAAAGAGACTGATAAATTTAAAGAAGGATATGCTAAAAATAATAAATCTCTGCAACATAAAACTAATAAAGAGATATTATTCTATGCAGAAATATTAGCCAAAAAACAAATACAAAGCAAGCCATTAGATGATCCTACATACACCAAATTTTTTATTTTTGGTGGAATCTCATACGGTGAAATTGAAAATTCACCTTATGAAAAATAAAAATAAAAATAAAAAGTTACAGGATTACAGTAAACAAAAATATGAACTATAGAATACAATTCATAAAATTTAATTTATCCCCGCATGTAATTTAAAATAGAACTCGATTCAATAGTTTGAGTTCCCTCATGTCTTGATGTGGGTCTTCCTTTAGGAATAAGAACGTTAGACCCACATTCTTATTTTTAGTTATTTTTATGATACAGCAACGATTTTTTAGTTCATTAGTGAAAATAAGATTGCTGTTTGTTTCATCATTCAGTCCAATTTCCATAATAAAATTCAGATGGAATGATTGACATGCTATTTATTAGAATTTCTAATAAGCATTGCATGTAAACTTTTAATTTCTATTATAAAGCAACGTTACTATTTGAAGTTTCTTTTATGAGTCCCATTCTAATTCTAACTAGAATTCTGATTTGAACTTCCGGATTGACCCGTAGTATTGTTGGTAGTATTGTTGGTAAAACTTATTGTTTCATTACTTGTAGTATTCCCAATTTTTATTGAACCATCACTCATATTGATTACCATACTGGGTGTCATATTTTGATTTTGAGCATTCGCAGAATCAGCGAAAATAAATGGAATTGCAAATACGACTCCGATTATGAACACTCTAGCGATATTGGTACAAACCAATTTCATAGATCTGCTATTATTGCGGGGATATATAGAATTAACTCGTCGTATTTTATATCATGTAAGTGAAACCAAGCTTAACTATTTTATTTATGTGGAGGATATAAGAATGAAGCTTTTTGATAATATTATGAATTTGAAAAAATTATAGAATTTTTTTAAATTGATGATAAATAATGTTTATCAACAATAATCCTCACAATAATGACAAAGTATCCGAGTTTTTTAGAAATTTTTAGAATAATACTTTATGTTTTAGCTTAATGCTTGTCGACAACAATCCTCACAATAATGACAAAGTATCCGAGTTTTTTTGAAATTTTTAGAATAATACTTTATGTTTAGGTTAATATACGGTACGTCCAAGATACAAATAGGTAATGAGATTTTCTGGTAAATCACATTCAAAGTTATACTTAATCGTTATTTTTGCTATTCTCTCATATGCTTTGGATGTTTTACCTTCATTTTCTGGAGTCGATCAAATTAGAACGGATGTTAGTACAGTTTTTGGTCAACTTGACGACGGGCAGAAATTTAAGAATGAAGTTAACCCAAATACCACAATAAATTCAGCCCTTGATGGTAATAATAATGTGATAGCGAATAATGCTAGTACTACGTCAAACTCGATGAAATTTGCATTTTCAGGTACGGATAACGAAGGGATGACGATCAATCGCTTCGACTGTAGCATTGACGGTCATCCATTCGTTACTTGTGTAAGTACTAACACTGTTAATGTAGCAGATGGTACTCATACATTTAATGTAAGATCCAAAGATAACGCCGGAAATAAAGACTTAACTCCAGCATCTTTTACATGGACGGTGAATACGGTCAATTCAGAATCATCGAACACTCAGATTGGTTCTCCCACTGATGGTAATAAGATGCCAATAGTAAACGGCAGCAATATAATCTCTGCTATCGATGGTAACAATAATACTATATCTAATAATGGAATTAGCAAATCTACTTCGATTATATTTACCTTCTCGGGTACAGATACCGGTGGTGTTGGAGTAAATCACCTTCAATGTAATATAGATAACTCCAAATATGTTCCCTGTACCAGCCCATTCACATTTTCTAATTTATTGATAGACGGTACCCATACGTTTAAGGTTAGAGCGCAAGACAGCGTCGGAAATATAAGCTCGTCGCCAGCATCATTCACTTGGAATGTAGACACTCTACCTCCTACTACATCTATTAACGCTGCTATTGATGGCAATAAGACCATTGTAGCTAACGGAACTAATACCAATTCCAATTCCATGTCATTTGAATTCTCAGGTAATGATACTGGTGGTAGTGAAGGTAAAGGAGCAGGAATAAAGCAGTTTGAATGTAATATAGATAACTCCAAATATGTTCCCTGTACCAGCCCATTCACATTTTCTAATTTATTAAAAGACGGTACTCATACCTTTACTGTCATGTCTGAGGATAACGCCGGAAATAAAGATTTAATTCCAGCATCTTTTACATGGACCGTAGATACTTTAGCTCCTCATATCTCTATTAATACTGCTACTGATGGTAATGGCAATTTCATGACTACTGGTGGTAACACATCATCTAACTCTGCGACATTAGCATTCTCAGGTAACGATACTGGTGGTAATGAAGGTAAAGGATTAGGAATAAAGCAGTTTGAGTGTTCGTTGGATGGCGCATCATTCTCTATCTGCTCAAGTCCTGTTCAGTTTACTTCTGTAGATTTAGCAGAAGGCACACATACGTTCCAGCTAATTGCTGAAGATAACACAGGAAACATAAATTCTTCCCCCGAATCGTTTACGTGGGCTGTAGACACTGAACCACCAACCACGACTATTGATTCTTCCACCGATGGTTATAAAAGGGAAGTAAGTAACGGAGGTAACACGGCTTCTAACTCGATAATATTTGCGTTCTCGGCAATTGATACTGGTGGTAAAGAAGGTAATGGAGTTGGAATAAAGCAGTTCGTATGTAAGATGGATAACTTAGATTTTGCTTCTTGTACCAGCCCACTCCAACTTAAGAACCTACGTGATGGCGGTCATACATTGGAGGTAATGTCTGAGGATAATGTTGGTAACACAAGTCCTACTCCTGTGTCATTCAGCTGGAAGATAGACAAACTGCCTCCCACTACGACTATCACCAGTGCCGTTGATGGTAATGAGAGTTCTATAGCTAATGGTAGTAATACCAGATTTAAAGCTATAACGTTCACATTTGTTGGTAACGATACTGATAGTAATGAAGGTAAAGGATTAGGAATAAGAAAATATGATTGCAGCATAGATGGCTCCAATTTTACTACATGCATCAGTCCCGTGCAATTAACTCCCACCAATATAACTGATGGTTCTCATACCTTTAAGGTATTATCTGAAGATAACGTTGGAAATAAAGATCCATCCCCTGCATCATTTAACTGGACGGTTGATTCAATAGCACCTAAGACGTCTATCAATACCGCAATCGATGGTAATAAGAGTGCTATAACTAACGGCACCAATACTAAATCTAACTCTGTGGTGTTCAGATTCTCAGGTAACGATACTGGTGGTGTTGGAGTAGATCACCTTGAATGTTCATTAGACGGAGCATCATTTACTACATGCACAAGTCCGGTGCAATTAACTCCCACCAACATAACTGATGGTTCTCATACCTTTAAGGTATTATCTGAAGATAACTCATCTAATAAAGATCCATCCCCTGCATCATTTAACTGGACTATAGACACGGTACCCCCTGAGACCTCTATTCTGTCAGCTACAGATGGCAATAAATCTATTATCACTTCAGGTGAGAATACATCCTCGAACGTAGCCACGTTTAGATTCTCCGGTAACGATATTGGTGGTGTTGGAGTAGATCACCTTGAATGTTCATTAGATGGAGCATCATTTACTACATGCACAAGTCCGGTGCAATTAACTCCCACCAACATAACTGATGGTTCTCATACCTTTAAGGTATTATCTGAAGATAACTCATCTAATAAAGATCCATCCCCTGCATCTTTTAGCTGGACCGTAGACACAGTAGCACCCCTTACCTCTATAAATTCTGCTTTTGATGGTAATAAGAGTGCTATAACTAACGGCAGCAATACTAAATCTAACTCTGTGGTGTTTAAATTTTCAGGTAACGATACTGGTGTTGGAATAAGTAACTTTGAATGCAGTTATGACAATTCTAATTTTACTACTTGTATCAACCCTGTCCAATCTAACAAGTTGACCGACGGTGCTCATAATTTTAAAGTTAGAGCCAAGGACAATATCGGAAATCTGGATCTCTCTCCACAATCTATTAGCTGGACCGTAGACACAATACCTCCCACTACTACTATCAATACTGTCATTGATAGCAATAACAAGACGCTAATAAATGACGGGAGTACAAAGTCCACTTCAATGACGGCTACGTTTACCGGTAATGACGCGGGCGTCGGAATAAGTAACTTTGAATGCAGTATTGATAATTCCAACTTTACTACTTGTACTAGCCCTGTCCAATCTAACAACCTGACCGATGGCATGCATACACTCAAGATATTGTCTGATGACAAAGTTGGAAATAAAGCCTCAGCTGCTTCATCATTCAATTGGACCATAGATACCAAATCTCCATCGACGTCAATATTCTCTGCTACAGATGGCAGTAACAAATCTATGATTCCTGGTAGTAACACATCTTCAAACTCAGTGGCCTTTGAATTTTCCGCTAATGATACTGGTGGTAGTGAAGATAAAGGAGTAGGAATAAAGCAGTTTGAATGCAGTATTGATAATTCCAACTTTACTACCTGTACCAGCCCTGTCAAGCTTAGGTCCGACACTTTGGAAGACGGTAATCATATCTTTAAAATCAGAGCTGAAGACAATGTCGGAAACATGAATCTCACTCCTGCATCGTTTAGCTGGGGCATAGACACAGTACCGCCCACTACGACTATCAATGCCGCCATCGATGGTAATAAGAGTGCTATAACTAACGGCAGCAATACTAAATCTAACTCTATAGCGTTTAAATTCTCAGGTAACGATACTGGTTTAGGAATAAGTAACTTTGAATGCAGCTATGATAATTCTAATTTTACTACTTGT
>JBKPGB010000033.1:0-3611 GCA_046729135.1 Thermoproteota archaeon
TTCTATTCATATTCTATAATGCGAATACTGAGATTGTTGTAAGGCAAGATCTACTGGTAGGATCAAATTATAATTGACTTGTCACGGATCCCATCAGTAAATTATTTTATAATTTGTTGACAATAATAAAATAACGTAAAACCCTTCGTACACTCCGCCGGTGGGATAACTTTTCAAAAGGGAATCCCATCGGTCTTTTAATTATTTATAATTTGTTGTACATAAAAATAGTGAAGTATACATCACACGCGGTGGGGGATCTTTCTTACTCGGATCCAATATTACTCATCCCACCCGTGTTTAAATTATTTTATAGTTTGTTGAATAAGATCTATTACTACGATTCAGTTCAGTCGAGAAAACAGTCTCACAACTGGCGGGGACGTCTTTACAAGTCAAAGTCGTCCTCACCGGTTTGGAAAATAATTTTATACCATAATGTTGATAATTAAATTTACGTTACTCACCACTGGTGGGGTGACTAAATTAATCAGGCATTCATTGGTTCATCTCACCAGTTTTAAATTATTTTATAGTTTGTTGTCTAGTTCATATTAACCGCTTAATTTACTGATGGGACTGCTTTCGAACAATTTGACATTGGTCCCACCAGTAAACTATTTTATAATTTGTTGCCAAATCTAGTTATCGTCAAACTTTTAGTTCTCGTTTAATGTCTAGCCGACAATAAAAAAAGAGAAGGGAATTTGTATTTTATTGCATATCCTGTAATGCTTTGAATTGTATCAAATCACGCATGAGGTTCGCAGCCACCATCGTCTTTGCAGTTTCTTTAGCATCTTTCAAGTCTTTTAGTCCTTCAACAAAACTCTTGTCTTCTTCTCCCTTAACATCACCTAATTTTGGATAAGCATCCTTTAACGCTTTCATTACTGGATCGACGTCTATTTTTACCGCTGCTACTACTTTTTTTCTCCCCCGGTTGCATTTTTCGCTGCTCCCCCAGTTGCATTTGTCGCATTAGTCGCATTAGTCTGATTTCCCTGTGCATTGACCTGCTGCATTGGATTTGCTATCATTCCTACTCCGATCAGAACTGCCACTGCAGCAACAAACATAGTTATGGTTTTTCTATTTGTTGTTGACACTATCCTAAAAATTATTCATGATACTTTATTAATATGAACTATGTACAAAATTTCGGATAATTATGACGTTGTGTTCATTTATATAGTAACAATTTCACCTGGTAAATAGATGCTTATTTGTAACACATCGTATCTTACTGTAACAGATCGTATCGTTACTTATCAATCCAGAACTCTAGACGAAGATGATAGTTCAAAAGGTTCTGTTTGAAGGTAAAAACTATCACAATTCTCCTGCTAAATGCAATTATGTCAATATACTTCAAATGCACGTTTTTGATAAAGATGGTCCAGATATTTGATAAGCAGAAGATGTGACGTCAAATAGGGAAAAAGATAAAGAAATTAGGGAGAACATCAACATCACTTTAGACGAAACTAAATCTTCAGTACACAAGACAACAGATGAAGCAAAAAAGCAAGTTCCACAACTTACGAAGGCCGTTAACGAATATCAAGAACAATCCATTCAAGCCACAAAAGATATTGCAGATAACTTTCTGGAGTCGCAAAAAGAGGTTATCAATTCGGCTCAATCATTATGGGTACCGTATATGGAAAACATGCAAAATATGTACGGGCCGTATTGGATGTCACCCAATAGGCTTACCGAAAATTATACACGAGCAGTGAGCAACATGACCGATAGTACAATAGTCGCAACTAGATTAGCAAACAACTTCATGTTTGCCAGCATGGTGGCGTGGAAAACAACTATACAACACACAAGAGATAATGCAAATGAATTTTCACGGTTAAATGCAAACTACGCAAAGACATTACAAAACCCAGCAAGGGACAATTTAAGAGATTATGAAAGAAGATAAGTATTATCGCAAGGTAGGTAAACACTATTTAGGATACAAATAATTTATTCATTTTTCTTTATAACTTAAAATCTTTTATTAGTTATTGTTGGTTAATTGATAATGGAATTCAATCTTACAGCGAAGGACAAACATGCACTTAAGTCGCTTTCAAGAGATCTACGTGATATGTTCTCAATGAAAAAGGTGGAAGATCGATTGGAAAATCCGCCAGAATATACAAAAGTCTTTGATGCTACGTTCTTTAAAACTGTAGACGGAAATTATCTCGACGAGATGCTTAACTGGATTGAAGACTTTAAGATACGGCTGGCTGATGCTGAAAGCCACCAGTCAAAAGAGGAGTTAGACTCGGAAACAAACGAACTTATTCATGCCGGATGGATTACAGAACAAAACGAAAACGAACGACTAAAAACCTAGAAAATTGTTCCAATCGTTTACTAAAATCATTTTATATTTTATTGTCAATAAATTAACGACGTAGAAGGAGTTCACACCATGATACGTTCGCTGGCGGGATTATTTTCGTCCGTTATCGCGTACGGTTCCAATCCCGCCAGTCGTTAACTTATTCTTAAACTTTGTTGACAATATCTAACTTGTAATTATATCTAAATGATTTTCAAAACAGGCATCAGCATTTTGCCCATATCTATTTTGATTTTTTCTATTTATTCGATTAGTCATTTACAATTAGGCAATGCACAGATTGAAAATTGGAAAAGATATAACGACCCAGGCCAAAAATTTACTTTTTTATATCCTCCTCATTGGGTCGTTAATAGTACGCGGCATAACGATATTAATGGTTTTACGGAAGTGATTCTCACGAATCCAAATTCCACCAGAATGAAAGTTTCGCTATTTTATACTACAAAAGATTCGTTACTGGATTCTAATACAGGTAAGCCAGTGGTCCCGTCAAGGGCATTAGTAACCCTCGAGGATCAAATTGCCGTCGACTACTTCTACTTTAACAGTACCGGTAAATTCCCTCACAAATATTCCATTCAAAACCACTCATCTGCAAGTGATATGATAGACTTTGAAAAGATTGAAGGACAGCCAGGCAAGATGTTAATTGTCCTTGCAAAAATAAATGATAAAGACACATTAGTGTTTTCGTTCTCAGAAAGCAAGAGGACATTTTACAAAACCCTTTCGAATGCATCACAGATTATCAAGTCCATTTCTATTTTGAACCATTAATAATGAGGAAGAAGGATTTAAAATTCAAAATTATTTAGGCATTTGTTATTCATGCAAAGAAAATAAAGCGCCTAGACTACTTAGGAAAACTGTGTAGGCATGCCTATGGTGCTCTTATAGCATTTTCAATATGGTTTGTAACAGGCCTTGTTCTGGACTATTTTTCCCATATAGGTGTAGATATGCCGTTATCTCCTTGATTTTTAATTAATATTCTACTTAAATTCAAATAATTAAATTCTATCTAATTAACATGAATAATGTTCTACTCATAAACTCAGATTTAATGTAGTAGAGAAAAATATGTTCTTTTTTAGTACTTGTTCTTACTCAATCTACTTATACCTTGTTTAGTATCACTTGACTACAACAAATGTTGAACACAAAATACGTGTTAATGTTTGTAGTACTGTCTGCAGGAATGTTGACAGGACTAACTGCAACAGGTATGTCACTAGGACAA
>JBKPGB010000034.1:0-1911 GCA_046729135.1 Thermoproteota archaeon
CCTTATAAAGACTCAAAATTAACGGGACAACTAGAAGGTTTTATCTATTTAGCAGTTGACTAGTCGCACTGCTTTTTCGATTGAGTACCTCATAATAAGATTTAACATGCGGGAAGCCCTTCAGTTTTATATTATTGCGCAACTGCACTACTCTAAAATCGTATAGGTTATTAACCCTGCTTTTTGTTTCCTTTGATACAAGGATCTCGTCAGATTTGGCTCTGCACTCTAGTCGGCTCGCAAAGTTTACAACCGTACCAAGAACTGTTATATCGTCTCTCTTGTCTGAGCCGAGTCTACCGAATAAGACCTTTCCGCTATCTATTCCGCATTTGAGATCTAACTTCACAGTTCGATATCCAAAATGCAGGTGCCATAATCCGATCCACGAGCTCTTCATTTCATCAAATAAATTTCTAAATTCAAAAGCGCAGCTCAGAGCATCTGATGCTCCTAATATATCAGCACCTTTAAGCTTTCTGTAACCAAAAATTGCTAATATACCATCGCCCATAAATTTATTCAAAATTCCATTGTGTTTATGAATAAGCCTATCGGCTAGCCCAAAATATTGTTCTAAAAATATAGTAACTTCATATTGCCTTTTTATCAAATTAAATAAATCTGAAAAACCACTAATATCCCAGAACACAATTGTGAGGTCTTTCTCCTCTAGGCCAATAACTTCTGTTTTCCTGCTATTAAAAAGTGACTTCTGGTTTTCTATTAAATTTGGAAGATATGGATCAAAGAATCTTCTATAAATATTAGTTACACTGTTAGCCATTCTTACTTTACTCCCTTATCGATCTTCTTTATAAGATTCCAAAATTCCTCGTCCCTATCAGCAGTTTTGGTGAGTAATCTAAGGCGTTCAGTATCCGTCATATCCTTTTCTTCCTTATCAATCATGAAAATCACTCCACGTTCTGCCGGATGCCTTTTACAGTTGAATGGTATCATTTTTCTGAAGTTTTTAAATCTAATACTGACCGATTGTCCCCTTTTTATCTCACCCGTTTCGAAGAAGTGGTCGGGCTTTTCTTCCAGGTTTACTGATTCTAAGTAATGACCATCTTGATCTTCGTTTATAAATGTAATCGACTGATTAACTTGAATTACAATGGATCTAGGATGAAAGAATCTTAAAGCTGTTCCATTTGCCCTGGAGTTACTGAATCTGTTTGGGATGATTATTTTTTTGCTTATCATAAATTTGAGACTCATGACGGAGGCCACTGTATATTAGTATTTTCTTAACAGGCTTAAACCACAAAGGCTTTGTAAAATGCTGCGATTTGCATACCCTGTCACATAATTCAGAGCCAATGTATTATATTATAATCCGGAAATTATTCGATTTTTATTATACGTACGAAATCAATTAGCTTTCATTTTTCTGATTAGATTCGATTTTACCGGCTTCTAAATCACATTTTTTAGCATTACGACGATCTCCGAGAGCTCTTAAGGCTTTTGCTTTATTTCTTAATGCTCTAATGTTCCTTTTGTCTATTTTCAATGCTTTGTCAAAGAGTGCTATCGCCTCCCTATATTTTCCGTTAATGTATAAAATAGCACCTTTATCAGAAATGGAGTCGGCATGAAGTGGATCCATCTCTAATATTTTGTCATAGCATTTATCCGCCTCCTCGAATTCAGACAAACGGGTATGGACGTACGCCTTTTCATACAACGTCCCTATACGATCGGATTTAAGTCTAAGAGCTTCGTCGTAATCATGAATCGCTGCCCTGTACAATCCTCTCTCTTTGTACGCTCGTCCCCTGTTATGCCATGCTTCAGGTCTCTTCGGATCTAGCTTTATAGCCTTGTTAAAGCATTCCAACTCCCTCTGATGGTTTTGTTCGAGACCATACACGACACCCAAGTTTATCCACGCTTCTACAA
>JBKPGB010000035.1:0-1054 GCA_046729135.1 Thermoproteota archaeon
ATCATTTCATCAATTTTTTTAAGTAAGACTTCTCTTTTATCATCAAGTATTTTGTGAACCATGGTACTAACTTGCAAAGATCTTCTTATCTTTATCAGTTCAATTTTTGTTGCAGTAACATTTTTGCCAAAAGACATTTTAATGTATATCTACTTACTTGTTTCCTTTATAATATTGTTGAATATGTTTGTCCTTAATTTTAGTTAGTTCTCCTACTGGTAATGTTACTATTATATCCCATGCTCTACTTAGTGTTTCATCCAAGTTTCTATTTTCGTCAGGACTTTGTTTTAAGAAATGGGTTTCGAAATTATCACCAGCGTCAAGATACTTCAAATCAACTCCTGTCAAACCTGCCTTTCCTACAATTTCTGCTAATGCCCTAACCTCTTGAGCTCTGGAATAAGCGTCGTATAATTGGTTACCAACTTCCATATGATCGGACCTAGTTTTTCCTTCTCCAACTCCATCCTTCATTAATCTAGAAAGAGACATCATTACGTTTACGGGTGGATATATCCCCTTTCGGAATAGATCTCTTCCAAGGACAACCTGCCCTTCCGTGATGTAGCCGGTCAGATCGGGTATAGGATGTGTAATATCATCTGCTGGCATTGATAGAATCGGCATTTGAGTAACACTGCCATTCTTTCCCTTAATTCTACCCGCTCTCTCATAATTATTTGCCAGATCAGTATACAAATATCCAGGATAACCCTTTCTACCTGGAACTTCTTCTCTTGCTGCACTTATCTCTCTGAGTGCTTCGGCATAATTGGTCATATCAGTTAGAATTGCCAAAACATGCATTCCAAGATCAAATGCAAGAAATTCAGCGACTGTTAATGCCACTCTAGGAGTAATAATTCTTTCAATTGCAGGGTCATCTGCAAGATTAACAAACAATACACTCCTTCTTAATGCGCCAGATTCTTCCAAGCTCCTCTTGAAGTACTGAGCTTCGGAGTACTGGACACCAATTGCAGCAAACACTACAGCAAAATCTTCGTTTGTTCCTACAACCGTAGCTTGACGTGCAATTTGTGCCGCTAAA
>JBKPGB010000036.1:0-2749 GCA_046729135.1 Thermoproteota archaeon
AATATGTCCTGATTCTATAGAACTAACAAATAGGTCTTTTAATTCCAATTCATTCATACATTGTTACTATTTGTCAAGGGTCAATAAATATAGGATTAGACAATATTTTTTTGTAGCTGAATCATCATTTCTTGAGTTATATTGATTATTACTTGCTAGAATGCCAAAAACTCTTAGAGAACTCTTTTTTATGAGCTAGTTGGAGTTATTCCCTTTCATGTAGTAGAGTTCTACTAATTTGGTAATTAGCCCTTCATGTTCTGTTTTAACAAATAGAAAAAAGGTTCTGATTACATTCTGAAACGCGACGCTCTATAATCTTTGAACATCAAAATTAGAAATCACAAACTCCCCACAATTATTTTCTATTTTCTGGTATGGAGGGTGCCTATATATGTATGAACTACCCAGCTTTAAACTTTTTTCTGGTGATATTCAGTTTAGTCAGTCCACCTAGGGAGGTTTGTGAATCAATTCTGACCTTTAGAAACAGTCGTAGTAAGGTAAAGTTCATGTGTTAAGAAAAGGTTTATACTTTGAAACGAGATCTGAGAGAGGAAAACTCTTTCCACCAACTATCTTTAATTTGACAGACAAATTATTTTTCTTTATATCTATAATATTATAGGTGTTTTGAAAGAATCCTCTAAATCTAGAGGAACTGGCGGTACCTGCATATGCAATCTGAAGGGATCCAAGATTCCACAACCATGGGCGATGTTTATGACCGCATAGAACTAGATCAACGTGGGAATCCAAGCATACCCTCAGAGTGTCTCCCGCATCTAAAATTATAATCTTATCAGTACCAGTATCGGGGATCCCAATCAGATGGTGATGCATAGCGATAATGATTTTCTTTTGTTGTCTTTCAAACTTCTCAATAGCCTTCTCCATCCACAAAAGTTGTCTATATCCAACCTCCCCTTCATCTCTATCTGGTCTCGCAGTATGAAGGGTCATTAGAACCACGTCACCCATATCGTAGATTTGGCTCGTTGGAAAAAATTTCTTGAACAATAAATATCCCGTGTGTCTGTAATCGTGATTGCCAGGTAGGACAATTAGTTCCCTACAATTGAGACGTTGTAATTCTATTCTTGCTAGTTCGAATTGTGGGAGTATTCCTTCATCTGTTATATCGCCCGTTACTATGATGGCATCGGGTTTCATACTATTTACTTCTTGAACTATTTTATCAAATACCAATGCGTCATATAAGCTGCCTATGTGGATATCAGAAATTTGAACTAAAACTGTCAAGTGTACAAAAATTTGGTTCAAACAATATATTAAGGATATTCTCAGCAGGCACGGTCGAATGGAGAAAAAGTGATGATCTTATTGCAAAAAATTCTTGAACTTGAAAAGTTGTCTTTATCAATTTGCATTAGAGGATATATGATAATTGTAAATTTAAGCTCGTCATGAGTTGCTCTCCTAGGATATCTGGATACAGAGCGGTAAGGATTTATTTTAAAATCCAAGTGGAGCTTAATTACTTGGAATAAAATTGTCTTCTCATCAATATTCTAATCAGTTTTCTTAAGATTATGTTGATCAATCGTTGTGTGGGATCCATAATTATCCGTAGCATTACTAAACTGATGTTAAATTTGAAGATGACGGAACTTTATTTCAATTAGTTTGACACTGAAATCCTAATTTACCAGACACTATGTACAGAATCCTGACGACACAAGTTTTCTATCTGTTTCATTTTAATTGGTTTTTGAAACAGGAACGGTGAATTGTTCTTGTTATCTTGGTAATGATGCTTGACAGAACCATTGTGTCATCAGAGTAACTAATTTATTATTTGTTGATCAAAATTAAATGGGAGTAATTTATTTTGAAAAATGACGGATTTGTAAAAGTTGCAAACACAAACGATATCCCTGTTTCACAAATGAAGGAAGTTCAAGTTAATGGTCAAAATATTTGTTTAGCTAATATTGACGGAAAATACTTTGCTATCAATAACATTTGTAGTCATGAAGGAGGACCGCTTGCTGATGGTAGACTTGAAGGGTACGAAGTAGAGTGTCCATGGCATCAGTCTAAATTTGATATGAGAAACGGACAGGTTAAAGTCCCTCCTGCAGTTGAACCCCAGGTAACCTACCAAGTTAAGGTAGAAGGTGAGGATGTGCTTATTAACGCTGGCTCGGTGACAACAGAAGTTAAAACAGAAGTTAAAGAAGTGAAATCCTCAGATTACAAATTGATACTCAAAGAAAGAAAAGTATTAGAGGGTACGGATATATTGTCTTTGAAATTTAACAAGCAAGCGGAGGACAATAATAGGTTATTCGACTATGTAGCTGGACAGTTTGCGTTTTTTGATATTGGAAACGTCTATGATGACCCAAAAGGTCCGATTCGACACTTTACCCTTGCTTCGTCTCCTACAGAAGAGTTTATTCTCATCAGCACAAGGATCAGAGATAGTCCCTATAAAAAGAAACTGGATACGCTACAAACTGGAACAACTGTCAAAATCCGTGGACCACAAGGAAAATTTACACTTCACGAAGACCATTCAAAACCTGCCATATTTCTTTCTGGAGGGATAGGCGTTACTCCTTTTAGGAGCATGATAATATACGCCACAGACAAGAATTTACCTATAAAAATCATAATGTTAGATTCAAACAGAAGTCGGCAAAATATATTGTTCAAAAATGACTTTGACAAATGTGCAGATACAAATAAGAATCTTAAAATCGTTTACACAATTACCGACGAA
>JBKPGB010000037.1:0-4365 GCA_046729135.1 Thermoproteota archaeon
GACGGGAATTCATCCAAGGGTCGAGTCAGAATTATTTTCGAAGTTTGTCACAAATTCCTCATCTGGAACCGGACTGGGCTTGTTTATATCGAAAAGCATAGTAGAAGCCCACGGGGGCAAAATCTCGGGATCCAATAATACAGACGGTAAAGGAGCGACATTTAGTTTTAGCTTACCATTAGTAGAGGTAGATGTGGCACAAAATGTTGAGGGAAATTTATGAGCACAGTATTGGGATTGCTCTATTCATGAATTCTCCTGCATTTGATCCTGGTAACCTTCCAGATCCTTATTCTGTAAAGAATCCGGGTACAATTAAATGACTTAAATCCAACTGGTCTTTCAGATAAGACCTCCTAAGAAAGCTTCAGGAATCTTTACCTCTTGATGCAAAAGTATACTTTGATAGAGAATTCCTAAAACGTTCTAATCAAATAGAATATTCCAGGACAATATTTTTTTTCTTTATTTTACGTTCAACCATTCTAATCGTCTACAGGTAGGTTTGATGAATAGCCTTCCTCATAATAGTAATAGTTGAAAATTACCTGGTGAAAACAAGAGAAAATTTGGAAATTATTGTGATGATAACCATTTGGTACCAATCGTTAGAGTTATCGTGATAGTATTGTTTCCTGTTAAGAGAACAAAACAAACCATTTTTTAGAATTTTCAAGTTTGAACTCCTATTTCTTTAGCGTCTCCACTCCGGTTCGACATACTTCTATTTAGAAGAACTGCAAATATTACAGATGATAATGAAATTAAAGTAGCAGTAAGAAAAATCATACTATATGACTCTGGAGATGGATACGAAGTCGAAATCATATCTGAGGGATTTGTAATTACCTGATGAGCTTGCAAATAAGTACCTGCAATCACAGGTCCTACTGACGAGCCGACGAGATATATTAGTAGATTCATTCCTAATGATATTCCACTGAACTGTTTTGGCGTTGAAGTCAACACGACATTTACCGAACCAATTTGCATTAAGGCTAATCCAACAGCCACTATGACAAGAACTGCAGCTATTGAGGTTTCTGCAGGATGATGTAAGAAAAGGATAAGGAAGCCTATGGTAGTAACGATAGTTCCTACCATAACAGGTCTCACGTTCCCAAATCTAGAAACCAAAAATCCGGAAGCTACTGAGAATATCAACGACACTATCATATATGGCAGTTGCACATTTGCTATACTTGATGCATCTCCTCCAAATCCAGCTGGCGGAGGGCTTCGTATCAAGATAGGAAGCGTCTGATACACCACCATTAACGCAGTTAGTCCTACAGTCATGTTAATTATATTTGCATAAAGTATAATCTTGTCTTTTAAGATTCGGAAATCAATTAATGGGAAATCTGTCTTCTGCTCTATTTTTACAAATACGACTAGAGAAACAACCGATACAATTGAAAATAACACAATTTGTATTATATCACCTAATGTGAGAGGCTTTTCGAAAAATTGAAGGGTAACTAAAAATGAGACTATCACGAACGAGAGAGCTAATGCTCCCTTTATGTCTATACTCTTGCTCTTGCCTACTGTCATATGATTATTACTAACACTGAGAACGGTCGTATTCTCTGTTAATAGTATATCTCGCCTTACATGAGTAAACCTACAACAGAATTCAGAGGCCTTATTTGAGACAGATTGCTGTTCTTTTCCAACGTGCACAAATCTAGCAATTACTAAAAAGAGAATTATAGCAATAGGCGCAATGAGCAAGAAAGTTGCTCTCCATCCAAAACTACCAACTATGATTCCACCAATTATCAAACCTATTACCGCACCTCCAGACAGTGTAGAACTAAATATGCCCTGAGCTATTGCAAGCTTAGCGGGTGGGAACTTGTCCCTAAGAATACTGAAAGCTATAGGGAACATTGAAATTCCTATACCTTGTATCGACCTAGCAGTAACAAGTGTAAGAAAATTGAATGCCATCGAACCCAATAAGAGCCCTATTATATAGACTCCTAAAATTATCAGTAGGATTCTCTTCTTACCATAAATATCGGACAGCTTACCCGCAATAGGAGTCATAACTGCTCCCGTAACCAGTATTGAAGCTAATATCCACGAAGAATTCTCATAGGATATGTCAAGTTCATGAATAATATCTGGAATTGCTGGAAGTACCATGGTCTCTGCAGACATGGCTATAATACCAAGGCTGCTCAGGATTGCTAGAGTCAACCACGGCGAAGTTAAATATTTCTCTATTTTTTGCATTGAAAATCAGCTATGTCAGATGAATATTTTCCCCTGGTATGCAGCTTAGTTACTAGGATGTATTACTGCCTTAAACCGCACATTTCCATTGGCTACCTTGTCATATGCATTAGTAATATCCTCTAAGGGGAATATTTCCGTCATTACCTTTACCTTACCTCTTGCCACGTAATCTAACGCTTCATAGAGATGCTCCCTATCATTTTGCGTAGAGCCTATGATGTGGCCACGTTTGAACAAGATTTCTGGAGATATTGCAAGAGGTTCTGTCGTTGAGACTCCCATTAACATGAGACGTCCATCTGGTCTGAGTGCCTTAATTGAATCTGCTGTTGCCTTGTAAGAGTTACTAGTAGAGAGTATCACATCTGCGCCACCTTCTTTTAGCAGTATATCTCCATCTTGGACAACACTATCGGCTCCAAGCTTGTAGGCTAATTCTTCTTTGTCTTTTGAATGTGTGACAGCAATTGTTTCAAAACCAGAGGCTTTAGAATATTGAATGCCAAGGTGACCCAGAGCTCCAATTCCTACAACTGCAACCCGTTCATGGGGCTTTGGATAAGCAAATCTTAACCCACTGTATACAGTATATCCGGCACAGAAAATTGGTGCAGCCTGGTCGTATGACAATCCGTCTGGTAATAATTGAGTAGCATCAGCATAAGCAACCATATATTCAGCGTGACTGCCAGGAATATTTATCCCAGTCGCTACAAGATTTGGACAAAAGAACAATTTACCACGCTGACACCATTCGCATCTACCGCATGTTGATTGTAACCAAGGGACTCCAACCCTATCACCAACTTTTCTTGTCGTTACACCTTCTCCTAAAGCAACGATTTCTCCAGCAGGTTCGTGGCCTATTGTGTTTGGAAACTTTACTCCCAGTCCACCCTTTGTAATGTGGACATCAGTATAACATATGCCACTTGCATGAATTTTTAGAAGAACTTGATTAGCGCGAGGTTGGGGAGTTGGAACTTCTTTAACCTCCCACTTTACGTTTTCTGAAGGAACTACAGAAGATAACACTTTGTATTGTTATTACTTGCTCATTATTATTACTTCTTCCAAAGTAGTGGGCTCATATCTATATTTATTAGTATTTTTAATATCGATACGAAAAACTAGGGCCGTGCGCGAAAAATATCAATTGATTTGGTTCATGGCTATTGGGCTTCGTTGCTTGTTCTTAAAGAGGCTTTCTTGTCGTATGACTAATTTTTAATAACTGGCCCCACTTAGCAACAAGGTTCAAATTCGACTGGATCCATTAGATGATATAAAACAACATTACTTCTAACTTGTGGTTCTCCAAATGGATAGGACCCACATGAAATTTCAGACTAGTCCCACCGCATTTCTATAATAGCTAGAAAAAAATTAGATTTTAGAATTTTTCAGTCAATTGGAATTATGAAATTTCTTATTACTAGTAACGTATCATAGAATCCTAATTCAAGTCTAACAAATCGGCAAAAAACCTAAAAACTAAATCTTCTTATTAATAATATGGAAAAGAGGGTAAAGATACTTGGTTTCGCAGGAAGCTTAAGGTTAGGTTCTTATAATAAAGCTCTGTTGAGAGCTGCAGCAGATTTGTTACCAAAAGATCTGGATTTAGATATTTTTGATATCGATGGAATTCCTGGATTTAATCAAGATATTGAGGCAGAAATGCCAGTCAAGGTGAAGGAATTCAAATCTAACATTAGAGACGCAGATGGCATTTTAATTGCGACTCCAGAATATAATTATTCAGTACCAGGTGTGCTAAAAAATGCAATTGATTGGGCCTCAAGACCATATGGAGATAATGCATTTGATGGTAAACCAGTTGCGATAATGAGTGCGTCTATTGGCATGTTCGGTGGTGCAAGAGCTCAATACCATCTTCGGCAGATGTTTGTCTTTCTAAACATGCATCCAGTCAATGGACCGGAGGTCATGGTAACATTCGCACAGGACAAATTCAATGCGGATGGTAAGCTAGTTGATGAGAATACAAAAAAATATCTGAGCCAATTGCTTCAGAATCTTGCTAAGTGGACAGAGATTAAATGGAGTTGACGTCATTAAGAGTTAAACCGTACGCTCTATCCTTCCCCTCGGTTT
>JBKPGB010000038.1:0-6263 GCA_046729135.1 Thermoproteota archaeon
CGTCTATAGGCGGCTTTAATTTCTCTATATTTTGCAAGTTGTGACACTCCTAAAATCGCATAATAGTTCATAATATCATCAGACAGCATTTTAACAGCGAGTATTAGTTGGTTTTAATCTTTTTTAAACTTTGTATTATAACGAAAGGAGCTACAATGTAGAAACACTTGGGCCTTGCTTGTGGGTCGGGTACTAATCATGCTGTTAACAATTCGGATCCACGGGAGAACGAAATTAAATTTGAAATGATTTTTAGACCTTAGAATAAGGAAAGAATGCGAAGACTATAGGCATTCCCATAATTGAGCAGCTTTGGTATTTCCTATAGAATGAGTTCTATTCCAAGTGCGTAAACTTGACTCTTTTTCATCAGACCTAAGAGTATTGATCAATGGTGTGTACAGTATTTTATGACACAACCTTATCGAGTGGAGTTAAAGTTAAATGGGTAGGAGAAATACCGTACTTTAAACCGTGTATTAGTTTACTAAACCTGGTAACAATAAATCGGATTCGGTGGAACTGATAATTCTAGATAACAACTTAGGAACGCCAGTAATCTAATGGCTTGATGGTTTGTCAACCATATTTTACTCTAAAGACAGTTAAAATATAATGTGTGGTAAGTATTTTATCCGTGTATTTCCTTCTCTAAGGCTTCTTTTAACAGATGCAAATGTTTCAGTCTGTCCTTTTTGATAGTTTTCCAGATCTCGACCAAGTTTGAGTTGTTAGCGTTCTGTGCATCTTTGATGTATGTATCAATAGTATCGTATAGGAAGCCAGCATCTTTTCCCATTGCATGTAATATGTCGTACATCGTATTTGATAATTCAGTCTCATGACTCATAAATACAAATTGTGAAATTGGTATTTAAGTATACGATCAAACTTGGAATTATCCGTAAGTTAACGGGTCCATCCTGGGCAAGCACATTTTGTAAAAAAATTGTATAATGAAGAAGGTCTTTTAATTTTGAACAACATGTAAGAAATGGAGTACATTAACCCAGTGTCATTTGACTTGAACCTTGGGACAAGCCTTTTTAGATATTGACTCTTGATGAAGATATGTCAGAAGATAATAATTCAAATTCATTATCAATAGATGACATTGTACGTGAATTAGATAGAGAAGAAGAAACGAACATAGTTATTTCTAAAGAAATTAAAAAGTTTAGCAAACCGACTACTGTAGTACGTGGTCTTGGAGAGAGAAAAGATATACAATCAATAGCCAGAGACTTAAAGACGAAGTTAGGTACAGGTGGGACATATAAAGACGGACAAATTATATTGCAAGGTGACCATCGGGAATCAGTTAAGAATTTCCTTATAGCAAAAGGATTCAAACAAGAATCAATAGAAGTCATGTAATATACTATCTAGGCACGTAAATGCATAAAGCTGGTTTTGAAGAAGAATGAGTTGTAGTTTTGCAAATGAACTGACAACTAGCATCACAGTGGACTTACTGTGTAAAAGTCTCTACTCAATAATACATTACATTATTGCGTTACTAGTTATGGTAAAGTTAGGTCGGGTTCGGTGGGAAGCATGTGGAATTTCACATTAGTCCGTTGAATCGATTGAGACGACCATTTGTGAACCCGATGTTAACCTGATTCTATTTTACGAATCCCATCAAGAATTCTAGAATGATCAGCTTCTACCTCAGTAGTAATATACAAAAGATGCTCACCTAAGGGCATAGTTATTCTCTTTATTTTATCATATTCTGCTAATACATAGTGACCCTTACCTAATTTGTCTTCAAGCTGACTCCTTGTTTTCCATACTTGACAACAAATTCATACCAAATCATCTTTTGAACTGAGATGGATAATGACTCAATTAGTAGAGTAAATTTTATTGGATATTCCTCACATAATTAACATATTCAGCAATATCATATGATCCTTAAAACATGATAATACAGTTATCCAGTTTAAGCCTAAGTAAATATATTGATATGTTACATAGTAGTGATCAGATTCACAGTTTCCCATATAGTCGAACATTTTAAGATTTAAGCACAAAAAATGTCAATTCACAATAATTTTTCATTATTACCCATGATTATCTATATTAAAGATGTAAAAAGTAACTTGGATTATCGATTCTAAATAATATAAATTGGTGTGCCGTCGTAACGTTTGACGATTCTCCTGCAATACTATTCATAAAAAACATTATCGTAATGAAGACAAGCAAAACAATGATAAGAAGAAAAATCCTTACCTTAAAGTCCTTGAATTTATTTTTGTTTTTTGGATGGTCATCAGACTTAACTCCCGATTTTCTGTAAGTGATTCTCTTAAATGATCTTGATTTAGTTCTAGTTTTTTTAGAATTTAGTAACGGAGTTTTCTTTACAGTTGATCCATCCACGAGACTCTTTTTTATTTCATATAAAATAACCTCCGTTCCATCCTTTGATATGTTATTAAACATGGAAAGAGCTTGACGATAGTCTTCAAATTCTTCCCTAGAAAAATTAGATTCTAACATCTAATTTGTTACTAAATTTGTGGATTCATCATTGCTTTCCAAATGCTTTCGTAGCGATATAACGTGTAGATAATATAAAATTCTTGCCGTCTATGTTCTGACGTAAAATCCTAACTATTAGATGAGAGATCAGAAAGAAACCAAGTTTTACAATAAGATCTTATCTGGTAAATCTTATGTCGTAGAACTACAGATTTGAAGCATTTTTAGTACATTACTTTCTTATTGAGTTTTGTGTGGATACTAAATACGGTATCATAACAGATGTTAAACAACAACGATATTGAATTATTTCTCAAGATGGCTGATTTACTCCAACCCTCTCGAATTAATTGCCTTATTTCTAAGGAGTACCCTTATTTTTACAATTCGATAAATAAATAATTAACTAATGTGCATTTGCAATCGCTGTTATTACTAGAGCCATAACTATAATCGTAAGTGCAGTCGTAACAAGTTGCAGTGTCAATGTTACGGTAGTGATAAAATGCGATTAAAACCTAACGAATAAAAAATCTGAAAAATTCAAAAGACTATGATGAATTGGAGAATCATTTAACGATGTACTAAGTAGGCTATTACAAAAGGAGGAAAGCAAGTAATATCAGAATTAAGCACTATAAAACCAACTGTAGAAGATTTACGCAAAATGTTATTAGGCAAATAAGCAGATCTAGAATAGGCCCATCATAGTGAAACGAAAGCTTATCGTTGAACCAATAAAAATAGAGAAGGTAAAACTGGAAGAACTAGAATTAATATTGAAATCTATTAAAACTACAGACAGTTTAAGATACGACGCAATTAAAGAATACGCTGGCGGAGTATGCATGCTTTGTGCTCAACTTCCCACTAGATTAGTAAGTTATGATATGGATGGCGCTCAATTAGTCGAGAGATATTGTGATAAGTGTTTTAGGAAATGGGAAAAATTAGAAAAAAAGAAATTAGAATAATAGATACAGAGGAAGATACAGAAAAAATTAGTTATTGTCCTAGATATTTGAAATTTGGTTTTCACCATATCTTACAAGAAAGGGTATACTTACCTGGTCAACCTATACAAAGCGATCACGATCTATGGGAACAATGTCATAAAGTAGTCAAGTAGTACCTTTTTATGAAGCAAAGAAAGAATCAAAGTTGCAAGATTTTGTTGAAACATCTGATAATCCGTTTGATGTAGGAAAAACTATTACTGGTTTTGACAATAAATGTAGCATTAAAGATTATACTTACAACAAGAACATTAAAAGAAAGAAAAGGAATTAGAAGATAAACTCAGTAGGATACCAGATGAAGATGAAGATGAAGATGAAGATATTAAGGATGAAATAAGAAAAGGAAATATTGTTACAATAATTGGAGATTCATTTGATTATTAGAAACTGATGGGCCGAAGCAGAAGACCCACCAGAAGTAACCGTGCTTGCAGTTTTCTTGACACTTATTAGTAATTCATGCTCAACAAACTATAAAATAATTTCAATAAAATACTTTCAATTATCTAGTAGGGAATTTTGGTGTTTGGTGGGCCATCGTAAAGACCCACCGTGAAGCGTCTGAGTTCTGCACTTTATCAAAAAGTTTCAAAAGAAACTTATCACTTATTTCATTTGACGCCATTAATGTCGGGAAAACTCAGGGGTTTCTTAAAATATCACTCAGTCATTATCGGATGTATACAGTGGTAAAAAGGAGCCTAAGCAAGCACTGAATGAAGCCGCAGCAAAAACATCTAAGTTACTAGGATGGTAACAGTGAATTATGCATTCTGGATTGGATATTCTATCAGGATTG
Source organism: Thermoproteota archaeon (assembly GCA_046729135.1). GTDB lineage: Archaea > Thermoproteota > Nitrososphaeria > Nitrososphaerales > Nitrososphaeraceae > TA-21. The sequence goes on from JBKPGB010000038.1 coordinate 4,312, forward strand.
CGTCAATCAAAAATAATCATTTGAGGAGTAACCAAGCTAAGGCATCTTCTTATACTTAGTTGCAGAACTCAGAGTACGTGTTTTAACACAAATAGACTCCGGCTGGTGGGATATTCTGCATTCATGTTCACTCCCACCAGTAAACTTGATTTTACATAGCGTTAATAAAACTGCGGCATGTTTTCAATCTAAGATACTAATTGTCATTCCCCCCTTAGAAATTTGATCCAAAAAACCATTAATTGCGTAATAATGATCTTTCATAAAGTAAATATCAATACATCTTTATTGTGCAGGATAGTACTATATTTAGAACAATTTTGGAAAAAAATAAGTGCGATAAGTGTAACTTGACAATTCATCCTAATTTCATAGGTAATCATAAATGTGATCATCAAAACTGCCCAATTTGTAAAAGTCCTATTATACCTTCACAGTATTGGTTCCACGTAAGATCACATCCGGGCCATGAAAATGATAGTCCACCAGCGCCAAAAGTAAGTACGTTTGAGAATAGACGAAACACAAACTATTCCGGTTATGGCAATTATCGTAGAAAGCAGTGAGGAATAATCTCATTTTTAAAGCAATCAAAGTAAATCCGTGTTCTGTGGGACTGATAACGCTAGAGTTCTAATTTTATGACCCTTATCGCTGCTAGCTAGCAGATAACATCAATATTCTCAGAAATAATTAGATTCTTTTGGAATCCAATATTTTGGAACGATGCCATGGCTTAACCCTAATTTTTTGTTTGCAGTCTTTACAGCGCAGAATTTCTTTTGGATATTTCAATTGGCAGGTAGAACAATAATTGAAATAATTATAATCTATCCTCCTGGCAATTGCATTTACCCTACCGTCTTTGAGGAATCTAAGCATCTTATCGACAAATTACCTTCTATCTAACATATTAGTTGCTCTATTATGCTGTTTGTGACTAAATATATTTGGCATTAATTAGCCGAACTATCTTCAATTGCTTTAGCGCATCCATCACAATACTTCTCTATTATTATTGCTCCTTCAGTACTGTATTTGACTAACTTGGTTGCAGGCTCTCCGCACCCTATACAGAATCTCGAATTCTTTTCTGCGCTTGATGTAAAGGGCTCGATACTTTTCAACGTCTTTTCTAACAATTATATCTTCTCTAATTATGTAGAAATAAGGTACATTATAAACCACATATAACAATTATCGGTGTCAGCTCCAAGATTACTTAGATTCAAGGAGAATGGGATTCGAACTCCTTAGGTAAAGTTCCTCTACTTTCAAAAAATCCTAAAATTTCCTATCTGAATATGAAACAAACAGAAAAAGTCTCCACTCAATAATATATCAGTATGTTACTAATAATGGTAAAGATTAGGTCGGGTTCGGTGGGATTCGGACCCACGACATTTTAACCCAATAAAAGACTGGTTAAGAGCCAGACGCTCTACCTGGCTGAGCTACGAACCCACAAAAGTTCTGTTTTTAGTTTGTGGTATTTAAATTAAACTTGATTAAAACTAATAGTTGGAATTTTCGGGAAATATCGTAGAGTAGGATTTCGTCGATGATTGGCCGTACTATTGAGCTATTTTCTGAACTTGATAATCCTTAATTATTTTAAGTATGGTTTCTGATACTGAAAGATTTGCCTTTTCTTTTTCTTTAAGGATTTCCCTATAAGCATCCAAAGTTAGATAAACTGGAATTGAACCTGTGCCTTCAAGCAATGATTTTACTCTATATAGGCCATTTTCGATCCCACGTTCGGCTATCTTTTTGAGCTTTATCTTGTCTATAAATCCTCCAAGAGGACCCATTGGCATATCATAATCGACCTGTATACTTGTATCGGTTTTCTTTTCTTCCGAGGGCTTAAAATTAACGGTGATTGTCCAACTTTTAAAGGGTCCTTCGATCATTTTGGCCACGATTTTCCTATGCGGAATGTATTCAAC
>JBKPGB010000039.1:0-10030 GCA_046729135.1 Thermoproteota archaeon
CCTGTCTCATTTAATCTAATCGCATTTGAAGTTGTGTTATATTTAAAAAATCGACTATCAAAAATCTTTTCTGAATTACTATCATTGAGACTAATTTTGTGTCTATGTCCTACATCTGCATTTAGCCATATTATACTCGTATCCTTGTCTATAGTGGCTTTTTGAGGTACATATGGTTGGTTAGTAGATTCATGTTCTTCGTTTGGAATTAATATTACGAGGTACTTTACCCTAGAAGAAATTGTCATTTTCTTATCGGAGTAAATATTCTGAGCCTCTCCGCTGTACGAGTCTGCTCTTGATGAGGATATGTTAGAGTGTGACGGTGCTAAATTCTTGTCTTTTATTATTGTATTCACTAGGCCATGTGATTGAGTAGATCTCTCTGGTCCAAGACTGCCTATATCTAAAGACGCATTTTTCTCTACACTAGAAATATCCTCAGTCCTTCGACTTGTATCATCTTGTTCTAAATCGTAAGCTTTAGTTCCCATAATGTTTAAGGTGTCATACCTCAACATATCCATGGGATTTTTACAATCTATTTTAGCAGTTATCTTATTTGTTCCAATTTTAAGTTTGGCATAATCAGGGAAAAGTGCATATTTCCATTGCGAAAAATCATCGCCTCCATTTAATCCTATTGCCGAAGCTTTTTGATATGGCTTGACATCATTGACAATGACGAAGACCTGACAATCTGAAGATTGATTGTCTACGTATCTGCCAGTTATAGTGAGATTATTAACTGCAATTGATACTTTTTCACCTACTTCTGGGGTGTGAATTTTAGCACCGTGAATAGTTGGTCTTTTTGTTGGTGACTGTGAATAAGCCATAATAACCTTTGAAATCATAATCGTCAAAAACAATAAGGAGAGCCCAACTATCACTAACATTGTTTTCCACATTGGATTTGTCATAAAACGGAGATAATGCATTCGAAAATAAAGACTCATGATGTATTTCCTCTAACCGTAGATTTGGTTATAAACTATTATAGATTGCTAGGATTATTAATACAGAGTAATTTTGCTCATAATCCCTTTCTATCCTATATTTCATAATCCAGTTTTTCGGAATCGTCATATCCTAGCAGAATATCTTATGTGAAGCGCATTTTTAGATTCTATTGGGCCGAGAAATTGATTAATTTGAGCGCAATCCTGAGTATCTCCGCTATAAATTTTCTCATGTTACTTTTTTAAGATTCAAACTTGTCTCTGGTTTAATCTTAATGGTTAGTCGATGAGATAGACCATAAGTAATACTTTACATATGCAGCAAACGAATAAAAATATGTAGGATCTGTATGTTCTTCTTCAATTATCAAAATATTATTTCTCTGTTCTTTAGTGAAAGATCCTTTTATTTTAGATTCGTCAATAGATTGACTATAAATAGTGCTATGCAAATTTAACATATAATAGTTAATTTTAATACTGGGAATTTCCTGATTATTATCGTGTTTTTTAGAAGGAAAAAGGAAGCAATTGAAGTAAGAAGAAGAATAGTATTGACGAAACAGATTACAAATAGTGTTATAACTTACGCAAAGTCATGGCATCCAAATGAGGGAATATTGATTTTGCAAGGCAAAAAAGAGAAAGATGTGATCAAAATAACGGGTTTGATTATTCCACCCTTCTCAACACATGGTCCTTATTATTCAGGTTTTCCTGTGTATGAACTTCCTTTTGATTTATCATATATTGGAACCGTTCATTCTCATCCAAGCCGATCCAATAAGCCATCATTAGAGGATTTGAATCATTTTTTTGGCCTAGTATCATTAATAATTTGTTATCCATATGAGGTTCAAGACATGGCGGCCTTTGATCGCAATGGAAATAATATAGATCTTGAAACTGAATAGATTTATTAACATATATTTTATATAAAAAAATATTATAGGAATGATGCTTGAAAAATTAAGAGATAAGGCTTTCTATCAAAATACGATTGATGTCTGGATAGCCTTTTGTGAAGAAAGAAGGATTAATTGGTACAATATTGATGGATACCGTTCTTTCATAAATTTTCTGAATTCCAATGGGCTGAAAATGCAAAAATTTCCTCTTTGTATCAAGGAATCTGGGGGCCTCTACGAGAGGGGAAAAGAAAAGGGTAAGTTTTTAGAGGAGTTGTCTCATTATGCTGATGCTGATTCCTCTGCTTATACCTTAAAGCTGAGTGGCGAAGCAATCAATAGGATCCGTAGTTTTCACATAGATTAAAAACCATACTGATAATGTTTTCTATCCAAAAATTGGTGGATTGCATGATTATTCGTGGCACATGTTACTAAAATGAGTATCGTCTACCTCTTTTGAAGATCCGGTAAGGTATTGATATCATTAATTTTTAGGTGTCATCGATGACTTAGATTCACATAATATGGAATTATTGAAATTATTACTTTTGGATTCTAAAGTTTGTGTCCATATTAGATGAGTTATACCCTGGTGCACTGCCGTTCACACTCACTACAGAATTTCCTACTTTTGCATTTTTTGGTATTTTTAATGATACATTAATACTGTTATTATTCATTGAAAATTTCTTTATGACTTTTTTTGACGAATCCATTATCTGTCCTTTTATTGTCGCATCGTTTATTTTATCATCAGAGTTGCCATCAAACAGATCAATCCTTATGATCTGCTTTTCACCTTTAGCAACAGGATTTTTATCTATTAAAGTTTGAATTACTAGATTCCTTTGTTTAGGCTCGAGTTTACTATTAATACTTTGTTCGGCACCCTCAGCAAATTGATTGCTCATATTTATTTCATTCCGTATATTATTTCGATCTCTAACAATAAAATTAACATCATCTGTTGAAGTTATTCCTTTGTTATCAGTGACAGTAAGTTCAAATGTAAGAGTAGTATCAGTTGAAACATACGGAGCAACAAATGACCATATCGCGGTGTTTGCGCTTCCTATTGTAATATTGGGATTGGGAATTTGCCTCCAAGCATAAGATAAAATGATACTATCCTTACTCGTACTATTACTACCATTAAGTGTCACTGACGTACCCTCATACACTGTCCTATCTTTTCCTGCGTCAGCAGATAGTTGGGTTTTATTAGAAGTTGAAAAAAGGTTAGTCGAGTTTTGGTTAGATTCTATTTCAAGGATTGATGGAGATGTACTACTTATGTGAATATCATTATTTTGTATACTATTGTTATCAGCTGGATAAATTCCATTGAATTGTTCATTATTTGATTTGTCCAATTCTGATTCATTTGCATTATTCTTTGGAGTAGCAAGTTCAAAATTATAGAATGAGAAGACATCGCTATTCTTTGAAGCTTGATTTAATTTTACGCTTGATTCTATGTTTGAGGTACCCAACTCAATATCAGATGATTTAGAATTATTAGATCTTGCTGTCATGATATCCGAATTAGATACTTTAAAATGACTATTGTTAGACGAAATAATCTTACTACCATTATTTTGTAAGTTAGCATGAGTATGTGTCGTTAGAATCATCAATAATATTGGCAATAGACATAAAGCTACAAATACGGTGTATTTTGTATGATACAATTCCTCAACACATAAGTCTAAGAAAATCTATAAAAGGTCCGGTTGTAATTGAAGTTAAGTATTAATTAAAAAACAGTAGACAACAACAAATTCAATAAAAAAATCTACAAGACGAGATAACCTAAATGTATGGCTATTTCATCTAGAACTCCACGATGTAGGCATCTTTAACGAATTCTAGTTAAATAAATGGAAATTAATGATCATAATATATCATAATTAAACAATAGTGTGACTTCATGATTAAATTTTGATGATACGTCTGTTGCACTTCTATGAACCTCCCAAGCTTGGTTTGATCTTAAATCGGCATTGAAATTTGCTATTTAGTCATATAATGCGATCGAATTTTTTGCCATTTTGCGATTAGCGCATCTGGTCTAATATGTAATGATTCTCTATCTAGTCGCAATTTGGCCAATGAAACGTACTCATTCATTAAATCTATACCCATATACCGTCTAGCAAAATTATGAGCCACCTTCGTAGTTTGCCCGCTACCATTAAAAGGATCAAGAATTATGTCATCTTCATACGAATAGAGCTTCATGAGGCGGTATGGAATCTCTTCTGGAAATGGACATGGATGTTCGATATGCCCTGGAGGAACAGGTGCGATATGCCATACTGAATTTGCGATCTCTTTTGTAAATTCTTCATGTGTAGCGGGAAGAACTTCATGTCTGTTTGTTCTTCCGCTATTTACATCCCCCTTTCGTAGAACGAGGATAAATTCATGCATTATATTAGCCCTAAAATATTTTGGATATGGATTAATTACAAATGATCCATATCTATTGGTACCGCCTGTAACTTTGTGCCATATTATCTCTTCATGAAGACTCCAATTGCCAAAAGGTTGGACTAACTTTGATAATAGCATATGAGGTAGTGGGATAATGGTACCATTTACAACTTCATTCCCAATTACTATACAACAGTAACCGCCGTCTTTAGTTACTCTATATACTTGACTATTAAAAATTTGAACCATTTCATCGAGATATTCAGCTGTTTCTTTTCTTGCTTTTCCACGATAATATCCATTTTTCTCAATATGTGCTTCATAGTCTATAGCATTTCTATAAGGTGGAGAGGTAATTGTAAGTTGAATAAAATTTGTAGGTAGTTCTAAAAGAACTTTTCTACAATCTCCCCGAATTATGGAATTTTGAAATTCAAGTAACATAGAATTATGTTTTCTTTATGTATCAATCCATATCCCTCATACTTAAAAAAAATAAACTTGATGATAAATTAAATTAATCGAATTAACTAGTAACACTGTCAAATGTCATGAGCAATATTAAATTCTTGCACCTCATAAGCTAAAACTTTAACAAAATTTACGAACAATGGTTAGAATAGATTGCTTCAAATGCTCACCAGGATATACCAAATACAAACAAGAGATACTTGAATTCATCACAATGTTTCCAATAAAAAATTGACGATATCTAGGAATCATTTATTTCATAATTGATACCAGTTGAAATAAGTGGCTTATGTGTAAAGTATATTAGGAATCGCGTATTTCGACATTTAATTACTAACTGTGGGAGTTCTGGATTGATTATATGTATTGGTTGTACCCACCAGTTGGATCAACGATTAGAATATTATGTTCTACATAGATGAAAACGGTTTACTTCCCTTGTACTATTAATGATACGTCATACTGAGGTGTAAAGCCTATTTCAAAAAAATCAAATTTTGCCAATCATAATTTGATGCTAGCACATATCTCAAAAACAAGTTGGGTACAAATAGTTGGAAATGGTTATCTATGCTATCGATATACTAGCGCAATTAATCGTGATGTTACTTTTCCAAAATAAATTCATCAACCTGCATACCAAAATGTCTTCCAGATGAAGATTTGGTATAGGCTAAGACTTCATCACCGACTTTTAGGTCAGTGACGGACACGAGTTTGTTGTCTTTTGTAATTAACCTTATTGTCTCAGCATTCTGCAAGATTACAGATCCTTTAAAATCGTCGATTTGAGCTTTTACCAATTTCATTGGTCTAGATTCTATTTTTGATCTTCCCACGGTCGATTTTCTACTAGTGCCATCCTTACTTACCACGAGGATTTCCACACCTGCTTCCAGCTCGGACAAGTATTTTGTAGTTCCATCTGACATAGCAGCATAGCAATGAACAGCACCAGCATTTACTCTAAATGGTCGCGGGGAAGTAAATGAAGAGCCTACAGATTCGTTGTGTACAAGGAACAAAAAATTTGATTTACTACCTATTAGCATTCCTTCACCAATAGTCATCATCGACACAGTATCTACGCATACCCTCTCGCCCATCCCGACATCTTTTAACTCAAGTATCTTTGCATATTCTAAATTGAAAGTAGGATTTTCAAGCAAGTCGTGCGAATTCTCAATCTGACTTACATCGTCTGTTTCCAATATAACACCATCAACACCAAGTTCTAGAACAGAGAACAAAGTTCTAATTTCCTCTGAATTTTTTGTTGTTGTGTATATTTTTGTTCCCGTCTTCTGAAGCTTGGCTATCAGATTCTCCAAAGGAATAATCTTCCAATCAATAGCCTCAACAATTACAAAATCTGCGCCATATTTGGAAGCAATCACAATTTCTTCTAAATCTTCATTATTTGATATCTTCTTCATATAACCTACACTCTTGTGAAGAATTTTTTTATTTTCCTTCAATAAATCCAATGTGCTGCATACAACAAAATCCGCATTATCAGAATCAAATATTGTTCTGAAATTTTTGTTTGTGATTACTGAAGGATCGCCGTATATTAATGACACATTCGATACTTTGGATAAAAAATTATCAAGTTTCTCTCTTGGCACAAGCGGCTTTACTATGAGTTCTTTATTTTTTTGAACTGACAATATTCCTTAATGCCTCGTTTGGTTTTTCGCTATTGAAAATAATTCTTGATAATGCATTGAGTATCTGTGGTGGATTCTTATGTTGGAATATGTTACGCCCAAAGGTAACACCAATAGCTCCAGCTTGCATCGCACCATCACACATTTCCAATATGTCCTCATCGGTCGTTGCTTTTGGTCCTCCAGCAATAACCACAGGAACAGGACATGTTCTTGCAACATTTTTAAAAGAATCACTATCTCCGGTGTAAACAGTTTTAACAATATCTGCTCCCGCCTCTGCACCAATCCTGGCTACATGAGACACTATATCTACGTTATAAGGATCCCTAATGTTTTCACCTCTTGGGTACATCATTGCAATTAATGGAACATTCCACTCATTACATTTGTCTGAAATCATTCCTAACTTTTGAAGCATGTCGGGTTCCTCCTTAGCGCCAATATTTATGTGAACTGAAATACCATCGGCGCCGAGCCTTATTGCGTCCTCTACACCACCCATCTGTACTTTCTTATTTGGCGAAAGTCCCAGTGAAGTACTAGCGGATAAATGTGCGATTAATCCCACAGTTGGAGGCCGTGGCAATGATTTGATAATCCCTTTGTTTATTATAAAACTTGTAACACCAGATTTCTCACATTTGTAAATTAGCCCATAAACATCTTCCAATCCGGGTATTGGACCATTTGTTATTCCATGGTCCATAGGGATACATAGCATTTTACCATTCTTTAGAATCCTTGAGAGTCTTATCTGTCTGCCAATAGCCATTAATAATAAATAATTTCGTTATCTGACTTAAAAGTGATATGTTTCTTTTATTTTCCGATTTGAACTGCATCAAATACTGTTTATGAAGTTAAAAAAAGCAATTTGAAAATGAAAATAATTTAGATAGAATCCAGTTTAATTAAACAAGATACAATGGAAAAATTAATAACCAGAAAATTTTTTATTTTAGAGCCTCATTTCCTCTTTTTTGCGTCCCTATGTCTATTGCCTCGGCAACTGTCGTGATGAAAATTTTTCCATCTCCGGGAGAACCGGTACTTGCAGCATCCAAAATGGTCTTTACTACCTTATCAACTTCTGAATCATCGACAACTGTAGATAGATTTGATCTAGCAGAAAATTCTGAAGTATATTTTCCGGTGCCACGTCCAGATTCTAGTACAGGTTTTTCACCTTTACCCCTGCCCTTTCCATCTATTATTGTACACCCTTTAAGTCCTATCTCCTTCAGCTTTTCGTTTAAATCCCACATTTTGTCAACATGCACTATCGCTTCAATACGCTTCATATTTTCACATAAATATATAAAGAATATAAGGTTTTCAAATATCCTTAAACAAATCAAAAATATAACATAAGATTGCACGATCACATTATTATCATAGTACTTCATTTTTAAATTACTATATCTTTAAAATCCTGATCTAAAAATAAAACGTAACGAAATGAAAATACGTATGAAATTGGCATTTTTAGAAAAAAGGATGAAGAGCATATTGAAATAAACTATTTAATTTTGTATTTAGGAATACTAGTCAGATTGATTTTTGTAATCTCATCGCACTGATACTGTGTACAATAACGTTTTATTAAATAATACAGCCTGGTATCTTTATGATTCAATCGATAATATTAGAGTAGATAGAAGTTGGAAAAGATAAAGAAAGTTAGAATCTATTTGAATAGATCGATATCTAGAATATTTTTCATTTTGTAAACAAAATCATCAAATGTATTTTGATTCCCTAGTTTGGAAAAACTATTATTATCGAAACTCTGTGCAATAGTTGAATTATACATGGATTTCTGAAATGATTGTTTTATTTCACCTACAGGATCTGGAGTACTTTTATTATTTGCGATAATTTGTCTAGTGGTGTTTGATGTATTATTGCTGGAGTTTCCTTGTATTCTTTTTTCAGTAGGACTATCTTCAGCTATAGAATTATTGTTTTTGCCTAGGGTAAGACTTGAAGGCAATTCGTTCTTAAAACTACTTTTAGCAGAATCCTTACCCATATTCGCGGTGTCACTAGTTAACATATTTACAGTTTCTCCTATCATTCCATCTATCGAACCAGATAGTACTTGATTTACGGTCTCAGTTATCGATAATGAGGTATCCTTGGTGGCTGCGTTAGGCTGTGCACTAGGGGCACTTGCATTAGGCTGTGCAATTTGCGATATGTTATATGGGGTAGATATGTTTGGTTGCGCGTTAGTTAATCCGTAGTTAACAAAAAATACAAAGCCTATGAGAGTTATGATATATGGATAATATAATTTGATATTTCTTGACACTTGAACAGGTCAAGAAAATTGCTAATAAATTATCAGGTTCACATGTTATGTCTTCAGGGTAAATAATTGTGATCCTGAGGTTCAAAAATTGAATGGGACTCACTTATGCGCATTATTTTCATGTTTTTGATATTGGCAGTTCCATAATCTAAAAGTTATTTATATGTGCAAATGAAGCAACAAGGAACTGAATTCATATATTCTTTTTAATTGGTGTGTTTAACCTCCTAAAAACAATAACATATGCAACTGGCCAACTAGAGTTCATCAAACGTAGTTATTTTATTCCAAAAGGTGTCAGTAATAATAATGAGAACTAATTTCTTGCCTGCCTGTGAACTGATAATATTGGTAAATACGTTACTAATTATAAATATTGTTGGTTCTCCTATGAAAAGTATTGATATTTATGAAGAAAATAGAGTTGTCATTCCATTAAATGCCTAACATCTCCTTCCAGAATCCCGGATTCATTGTGTAGTCTATCAATGTGCTTTGAAAGACCTTCTTTGGTATCAAATGGGGAACCACAATACGCACAGCTGAACTTTGCCTTGCTAGAATCCTTCACATATTCTATAGCCTTGGTATCGATAATACATACCGGTGTTCCATGAAGAACCTCATCTATCGATGAAAGAGCAATTTCCTCCATTTTCCTGGAAATATCCTCGCGTGAAATTATTCCAAGAACTGCAGAATATGCATGAACCATTAACTGCCTTACATTACGTTTATTCATGATTGTAAGGGCGTCTTTTATAGTGTTTTGCGGATTCACCGCAAGGACAGGAGATGTCATTATTTCCCTGAGTTTAATCTTAGAAGGATTCTTGCCCTCAGACGTTACCTTATAAAGTATATCTGTTTTGCTAACCATTCCTACTACCTCGCCTAAGTGGGATGCAAGCACGCTGCGCTGATTTTTTTCCTTCATTCTCTTTATTGCCTCATCTAGTGTCCTATCTGCCTCTAGTATAATTGCATCACTATTCATTATATTCCCAACAGGCCATGAAAGGAGCGATGAAATGCTTTCTGAAACTAAGGAACTTGTCATGAATATATTATTGGTAGGATATATTTATATATATAGTAAATTTAACATGGGTATATTAAGTTAGAATTTCTAATTAAAAAGTAGACAACTGAATTAATTCTTACACAAATAAATCACTTTTAGACATTTCTCAGCGTTTAAGTTGTCAGTTCTTGTTAGGGCAACTTGAATTTCCACCCTCCTCCCCTTAGTGATCCCTTTGG
>JBKPGB010000040.1:0-3081 GCA_046729135.1 Thermoproteota archaeon
ATCTACTCCAACACCACCAGTATCGTTACCTGAAAATTTAAACACCACAGAGTTAGATTTAGTATTGATGCCCTTAGTTATAGCACTCTTATTACCATCGATTGCGGTATTGATAGTTGCAGTAGGTGCTATTGTATCAACCGTCCAGTTAAATGATGCAGGGGATGTATCCTTATTTCTCGAATTATCCACGGACAGCACGTTGAAAGTATGAGTCCCATCATTTAGTAACTTAGGGAATGTGAAGGGGCTGGTACAGGTAACAAATTTTGAGTTATCTATATTGCACTCAAAGTGATTAATGCCCACCCCCTTACCTTGATTGCCACCAGCATCGTTAGCGGAAAATGCAAAAGTCATAGAATTAGAAGAGGTGTTATCACCTGTCCTAAGAGCAGTTCCATTACCATTGATAGCAGAAACTAGAGTAGTATTAGGAGGTACAGTGTCTACAGTCCATGTAAATGAGGCAGGAGACGGATCTTTATTTGTTGAATTATCCTCTGACAAGACCCTAAACGTATGGGTACCATCACCTAAGTTAACAGAAGTGAATTGGATGGGACTGGTACATATGGTAAAGTTAGAATTATCTATACTGCATTCAAAGTGATCTACACCGCCGGTATCTGTACCAGAGAATGCAAATGTCATGGAAGTGGATTTGGTAGTACCGCCATTAGTTACGGCACTTTTATTACCATCTGTAGCAGAGTTTATAGATGTTGCAGGTGGTGTCGTATCTACGTTCCATGTAAATGATGACGAAGATGGATCTATGTTTCTGACATTGTCCTCAGCTCTTATCTGAAGAATATGAGCACCATCTTTTAGGCTGTTAAATTGAACTGGGCTGGAACATGTAACAAAGTTAGAATTATCAATACTGCAGTCAAAGTGATCTATGCCTACACCTCCAGTATCGTTACCAGAGAAAGCGAAGGTCATTGAAGTAGATTTAGTACTACCACCATTAGTTACTGAGCTTTGGTTAACGTCTACGATAGAGTTTATTATGGTTGTAGGAGGAGTTGTATCTACAGTCCACCTGAACAATGCAGGAGAAAGATCCTTATTTGTTGAGGTATCCTCAGATAATACGGCTAAGGTGTGAGTACCATCTTTTAGGCTGTCAATTTCGAGGGGGCTGGTACACGTGACAAATTTAAGGTTGTCTATGCTGCACTCAAAGTGATCGACTCCCACACCAGTATCGTTACCTGCGAATTTGAATAGTATGGAGTTGGCTGAGGAATTACCATCCATAACAATCTTCTCATGATGACTGTCTGTGGCAGAGTCGATGGTAGTAGAAGGCGGTATTGTGTCTACAGTCCATGTAAATGATGATGGAGATGGGCTTATATTTCCAACATGGTCTTTAGCCCTAACCTTAAAATTATGAGCACCATCGGTCAGGTTGTTAGATTGAACAGGGCCGATACAGGTAGTAAAGTTGGAATTATCAATACTGCATTCAAAGTTACTTATTCCGACACCAGTATCGTTACCTGAAAACATAAATGTCATTGAGGTGGATTTGGTGTTATTGCCATTAGTTACGGTGGCATTACTACCGTCAGTGGCAGATTCGATGGTAGTAGAAGGTGGTGTTCTATCTACGGTCCATGTAAATGAAGATGGGGATGGGCTTATATTTCCAACGTTGTCTTCAGCCCTAACCTCAAAGATATGAGCGCCATCAGTCAGGTTATTAGATTGAACAGGGCCGATACAGGTAGTAAAGTTGGAATTATCAATACTGCATTCGAAGTGGTTGATACCCACTCCGATACCTTCTTTACCACCAGTGTCGTTACCTGAGATTTTAAATGTCACAGAGTTAGATGACGTGTTACCACCAGGGCTAATACTAGTTTTATTTCCGTCGGTGGCAGAGTCAATATTGGCATCCGGCGGTACTGTGTCCACAGTCCATGCAAATGACGAAGGAGACGGGTCTTTATTTCCAACATTGTCTTCAGCCCTTACCCCAAAAATATGAGCACCGTCTGAAATATTGGCTGAGGAATACTGGATAGGGCTTGTGCAGATAGAAAATGGCCCCCCATCCAACGAACATTCTAGATGAGTTACCCTGACACCAGAGTCGTTACCTGTAAATGTGAATTTTATTGAGGTAGATGAGATATTATCGTTGTTATTTATTGTCTTATTATTACCATCATTGGCAGAAGTTATAGAAGTAGTCGGTGGTATAGTATCTACATTCCAGCTCAATGAGGCTGGAGATGACCTCATATTTCCGACATTGTCTTTCGAGATTATCTGCAAATAATGATTACCTTCCCTTAGGGAATTGATTTCCAGCGGACTAGTACAAGTAATAGACTTGGAATTGTCAAGAATGCATTGAAAGTGATTGATTCCTACCCCCTTATCCTCTTTGCCGCCAGTGTCAGTTGCTGAAAAAGTAAATATGGCATAATTTGATGACGTGTTACCACCAGTGCTGATCGCCAATTTATTCCCATCAAAAGCAGAATTTATAGAGGTAAGGGGCGCTACTGTGTCTACGGTCCAGCTAAAAGATGCAGGTGAAAGATCTTTATTTCCAACACCATCGTCGGCCCGAGCCACTAGCGTATGGACACCATCTCTTAGGCCGTCAATTTGGAGAGGGCTAGTACAAGTGACAAATTTTAAGTTATCTACACTGCACTCAAAGTGGTCAAGGCCTACACCACTATCGGTACCTGAGAATGAAAATATCACATTGTTTGATGACGTGTTACCACCAGTGCTGATCGCCGATTTATTCCCATCAAAAGCAGAATTTATAGAGGTAAGGGGCGCTACTGTGTCTACGGACCAGCTAATAGATTGTGGAGAGAGATCCAGATTTCCGACATTGTCTTTAGCTCTAACTTTAAAATTATGAGCACCGTCGGTCAACTTGTTAGATTGGACAGGGCTGATACAAGTAGTAAAATTAGAATTATCATAGCTGCATTCAAAGTTACTTATTCCTAAACCAGTATCGTTACCTGAGAATTTAAACGCTATAGAGTTAGATTTAGTATTGCTGCCGTTAGTTATAGCACTCTTATTACCATCGAT
>JBKPGB010000041.1:0-1554 GCA_046729135.1 Thermoproteota archaeon
TTACTGGGAAGAACTTTCTCCTTTTTCTGGATGAAATAGATGGAATTTCAAATAGGGAAGACTCAGGGGGGCTAGACTTCTTGATGGAATTATTCAAAGAGCCATCTGTCAGAATAGTAATGGCGGCGAACAAATCAAATGAGGTAGTAAAGAAAGTTTCAAAAGTATCGAAAACAGTTACATTCTCGCCAATACCTCCAAGGCTTTCAATGCTTTACTTGGATAAAATTCTTAGAATGCAAAATTCTTCAATCAAGGTGGATGATAGAGTTAAACTGATCAGGAATTGTTTTGGTGATATCAGATCTCTTTTAAATGCAGCAAAAGTCATGATGGCAGGATATTCGAGCGCCAAAAGGACAGTGCTTGATATTGATATTGAAAATATGATAAACAAGTTTTTTTCCTCCAAGAACTTTGATGAAGCGTTGGATATCGTTCAGAGGACTGACATTTCATATTCGGATCCAAGATTTGGTCAGTCATCTGATGAAAGGCGCAGGGATATTCTTGCTGCTTTTTTCTCCAGTATAGTTATGTCAAAGATTGAGATGCCTACAATTTGTATACTTTTAGACAGATTGTCTGAATTGGATGTAATCTTAAGCAGATCTTTGGTCATGAGAAACTGGAAAATATTGAGATATTTTCCATTAATACTAACCAAATCATTGTTTTATGAATCTCGAAATAAGTATATTCATTACAATAGGTATAGCATAGGCTTTGAAAATATGGGTATCTTTTCAAGGTCACAAGGATTGAGAAAAGCATTACGAACTCTTGCAAAATACTTCCATACCTCAAGAAGTAGTTTTGGCTGTTTTTACTTTGAACCTTTAAGACAGATTCTATCCCGTACAGATGAGTATGAAGATTTGATTCGGAGTTCTATTACATCAGAAAATGAAGCTGATCTCATAGTCAGGGAAATTTCAAATACAAAGGAAATACTTCGGCGATAACATACCATTCCACGATAGAATATGACGGAATAGAAAAACCAAAATTTACACGATTGGCTCCAACACACTAGCATGGTTTATTGACCAGGTAAACAGTTCCATTCATGGGAAGAAATAGAAAGACATTAAACTCCCAAAAATTTAATATTTCTCATGTCTAGCGAGTACGAACAGAACGTTGGAAAACTTATTGTTGAAAAAACTGAAAAATATGAATCAATGAAAAACGATCCCAACGTTACAAAATCCGAACTTGAAAGCCTTCTATCTGAAATAGAATTGTTAGAGGCGTTATATGAAAATTATAATCTAGGCATGAATTACTTCCGACGAGCCAGAGGCGGAAGGGCGGGCCTGAGAGAATAAATCTCGACCAATAGGAAAAGAATCCAGGAATTGACTGAAGTAAAGACAAAGGCCTGATAATTAGTTAACAAGTCCTAGATTTAGCTATAATGAAATTTATATGCGAATATACGCTGTTTAAAATTGTCATGCATGATGAAAAGATAAACCGGCTACATGAAATGAAAAAAAAAGCAGAGATAGGAGGGGGCCAAGATAGAATTGAAGCTCAACACACCAAAGG
>JBKPGB010000042.1:0-7654 GCA_046729135.1 Thermoproteota archaeon
AAGAAAAAGTGGCAGAGGTGCACAGACGGATGCAAAATCTTTTTTATCTCTATAAGGAATCATCATTTATTCTTTCCCTGACTGACGGTTTGAAGCCAGTTTAACGTACTTTTTTGATGACAAATAGGCTTTTATAATACCTATTTACAATTTTTTTGAACTATGAAGCATCAGCGAAGAGTGGGTGAGTTAATTACAATCTGTTGTGGGATAGGTTTGGCAGTAGGAGGATTATTTGTGAATGTACCACCACTTGCTTATGGGGGCCTTTGTATCATGGGTCTTGGTGTAATATCTGTATTCTGGAGATAAAGTGTGTCGCTGAGCTAGTTTTGTTATTGCAGAATAGAATACTTTGTATTTGTTATTTCCGAAATTTCGTCTTCGATCTTCTTTTTCAGTAACTCAGATGCTGAATCAAGCTCGTCGATACTTTTCTTTGTTTCTTGAGTCTTTGAAATATTTTCTAAACGGTATTTTTCATACATCTCTGTCTTCATTTTTATATCCTCAGGATGCTTCATATTTTTGAAGTTAACTGACGATTCTAATCGATTCAATTCTTCTTTTAGATTTTTCAGATTTGAAGATAATGAAGGTAAAGAACTAACTATTTCATCGATTTGATGAATTGTTTTTTCAGGATCTTTGATTTGGATACTTCTTTCAAGTACCTGTTTTTTAAGTTCATTGAATAGCTGCAAGTATTGAGAACTGTCATTGAAAATTTCTAGAGGTTCATTTTGTACAGTAGCAAGTCTTCCCTGAGTTTCCTTAGAGGCTTGATACGAAAATTTGGTTATTGGCCTAGATAGATTAGAAACCCTGTTAAGCATATTCTTTTCAAATATATCAATTTCATTTTTCTTGTCATTAATTTTCTCCAAAACGTTTAATCCATTTAGAAATTCCTCTGATTTTTTAAAGTCGTCGTATTCCCTGTTACATTCTTCAATATTTTTTTCAATAGTTTGTCTTTCTTCCATTAATTCTGAAAGTCTACCCTCTTTGTCTTTTCTTTCTCCGACTTTTTCCTTCAACAAAATCAGGTCGTCTTTGCATGCGATGCAACTGTTAATTTGACTTTCTTTGACAGATAATACTTTAGTTACCTTTTTTAGTAAGGATGATAAATTATCAAATTCATTTTTTAATTTATTAATTTGTTTCCGCATGAACTCATTAAGAATTCTATTGTGGGAATCTCCAACCTGTCCGAATCTATTTACCAGTAATTCTAAATTATTTTTGAATTTAACTGCATCTTCGTAATTTTTGATTTCAGAAGATCCTATAAAGGATTCCTTTTTTATGCTTGTTATCAAAATGTTTTTTGAAGTATTAATTAATGACTCAAATTGAGGATTTTCTACCTTAATTTCTTGTTCTTCAAGTTCTTGTGCACTCTCTCTAAGATTATCTAGACTATGTAATACAGAATTTCTTATGGGTTCAAGATCAGTTGATAAATCCTTTTCAAGAATTTTTTTTTCGCTTTCTATTATTTCTAACAATTCTTTATCAGTGACAGATTGAACAGAATTGGCATTACTCTTTCTATCTTGAAAAAAGCCAGACGTCTTTTTTTTAATAAAGCCAAAGCTGGGAGACAATAGACTACTTTATCATGATATTACTAAAAAACCTAATCAAAAATTAACTTCTAGTTTCCATAGAACTTTTATTCATCAAATTATGCCAATTATAAAAATAAATTTAGAAATTATGCGCAAATTACATTAAATCATTAAAAATGTAACAAAAGCTTTTGAACTAGATCAAAAATTTTTACTGTTATTCTTCATCACCGATTCCGGTTAACTGGGTTAACTTTATGCGGATAATCTTTAATATCAACCATCTTTTCTATAGTTGGATTCCAAACTTTTTATTAACAAGTATTATAATAATAACTTGAAATGTATCCTCTAGAAAGGTTTGGATTTATTTCTACGGCATTTGTTTTTGGTATTTTTGGTCTTGCCAGTTTAATGCTCCTAACTGTGTTTGCAGAACCAAAACTAGAAGTGTCTCCGACTTGCGGTCCTGCTGAACCAGGATTTAACATTGTCATTAATGCAAATGGATTCAAACCAAACAGTACTGTGGCTGTGAAGTTTGTAACATCTGATAGTAAAATTCCGCTATACACTCAGTTTGATACAAATAGTACAGGTGGATTTAATGATGTAACGTTTGCTGATGACCTTAAAGAGGGTCATTATAAACTATATTTGGGTGATGATGCTAATGGCGACGGAACATTCGACATTGGAGCTAAGCGAATTTATGCAAACGTAACAATACCATGCGCAAAGTAGCTTTAAGCTGTGCGATCTAATTCGTACATGAAAATTGAGTAAATAGGAATTATATAAAGATGAATTCTTCACTGGTGATATTTTTAATGCAAAGACATGTCATTTTAATTTGAAATATGTCATAACAAATCTAGTATTTGTTCATAAACTCGCTGACACGACTAGCCAATTCTCCTGACGAACTAGACAAAAATACATTTGAAGAAGGATTTTCTGGAAGTATACCGACCCAAAAGTTCGGCCAGATGGATATTAATATGTTAATGGATATAGTAAAGGTAAAAATTTGAGAATAAGCTCTCCATTGACTGAATATTTTTGAAACTTAATTGCGGCAAATAGTTATGTAAACTACCGCCCATCGATGGATTTCTATAAGTCATTTCAACTTATGACTGGGTCAAGGTCACTTGTCTTATTCTGTTGTTTTGATCTGCGCTAGAGGAACATTATCCGGGTTCTTATAATGAACCATTTGCGATTGGCCGGACTTTGAATATATTCCAAAAATCTGAGTAGCTTTTGCTACTGTAGACTCCTTTAGTGTTACCATTAATATTTGACTTCCACTTGATCTTTCAACCATGATTTTTGATAGTCTCTCGGTGTTTTGAGCATCAAGGTGCGCATCGACCTCATCCATAAGGTAAAACGGTGAAGGTTTCAGAGACTGAAGTGCTAACAAAAATACAGTTGCAGCCATTGTCTTTTCTCCACCAGATAATGCAGTTGATTCTCTTGGTGGTTTTCCTTGAAATTGGACAAGGTATGATAGGCCACCTGAAAAAATATCTTCATTTTCAATTTGAAGATATGCAGAACCTCCTGCTATTTCAGAAAAAGTTTTTCTAATATCATCGTCCACTTTTTTAAAGGCATCCATAAACACGTCCCTTTTTTCTCTATCAATTTCATTGATAAACAAAACGATGGAATTCCTCTCATTTTCTAGGTAATTCTTTCTGGTAGACATGTCCCTGTAACCGTCTATTACCTGGACATATGTTTCATGAGCGCGTAGGTTTAATCTTGTCTTCAGTTCATCATATTCCTTAGTTAATTCTGTTATCAGTATATCTACATCAGAAATTTCCCCTTCCAGAAGTTCCTTGAAGCCTAACCACATCAAATCATTCATTGCCTGAGACTCCTGACCTGTAAAATTAGAAATGTCCTTCTTGATTGCAATTGATTCCTTTTCAATTCCATTTATTTCTTTAAACAGGTGTCTTTCTTTGTCATCTAGTGTCTTAATCTGCTTTTCATAATTCTGTAATATTGAATAAGAATCACCAGATACATCAATTATTTTTTGTTCTTCTTCACGCAGACAGATCAATTCCTTTTCAAGCTGTTCTAGTTTCTGGCCAGCAATTTGTTTTTGGCTCCTTCTTTCTATTTTTTCTGCTTCAAGGTTTTCTTTTTCAGAGAGTATTTCATTCTTCCTTTCTCCCGCAGCATTTATTCCATTTTCAAGCGACGCAGAAGTTGTAATAATTTCCCTAAGTTCAATCTCGCAGTTTTCAATTTTTCTTAGAATTTCATTTTTCTTGTACGTTAATTCAGACAGATCCTTATCAGTTTTGTCATCGACTATGTATTGAATATTTTTTGAATTATTTACTAAAGAGGAGGAAACAATATTATCTCTTTTCTTATTTTTGGTTAATTCCGTATCAATGTCGGTAATTTCTCGGGATAAGGTTCTGTTCATAGTTTCAAGTTTATCAATTTCGTTTTTTAAACTTGCAGTTGCTTCATTTAAATGATTAACACTAATCCTGTATTCAGTGACGCGCGTTTCTAATCCTCTAATTCGTAATTCTTTGTTAGAAATATCCTTGTTAATCTTCTCTAATTCCGTCTTCTTGTTCGCCAAATATGTTGATAAAATGTAAGAGTTTTTTAGCAATGAATCAATTGACTCATTTAATATTATTTCATGGGTAAGATCAGATATTTTAGAACCAAACTCCAATAAGAGAGAGCTTGCATATGGCTCAAATAGCTCACCTGAAATAGTAACGCATTTATACCCTTGTTTAGATAAATCATAAGCTGTCTTAGAATTTCTTACAGCTAATACGTTTCCAAAAATAAAATCAACCAGGTTTGGAATATTTGATTGTACCAAATCTGCAAGCATTCCTATAAAATCATAATTTTTTAATACAACGTGTTTTTTATTCTGAGAACCCAACAATTCCGATGAAATTATTTTGAAGCAGGGGAGATTCTTTTCCTTGACATATGACCCGAGACGTATCATTTCCTTAACAGTTGGAACAATACAACATTTCATCCAATCCTTTGCAGCTGCAAAAACTGCTTTTTTGTACACGTCATCATATTTTATTAGATCTCTTACCATCCCCAGAATCTTGAAATTTTGTGAATCCTTTATCAGATCAGCAATTGCAAAATCCTCATTTGATAACTGAACTGCAACAGAATATTTTTGTTCATATGGCATTGCAAATTTTTGCACCTTGTTAACTGTATTTTTATACAGATCAATTTCATTACTATATATTTCACTCTTATTTCTTAGATCATTGACAAGTTTTTTTTCTGTATCTAATTCGGAGTAACACGTCTGCATTGCTGAATCCTTTAGATTTGCTTCTTTATGATTCAGAGATCTCTTCATAATTTCAATTGCTGGATTATTTTCGTTTATCTTATTGATGTAAAATTTTTTCTGTTCCTCGAGTCTTGCAATAAGAATATTAAGACGACTACTAATTTCCACTAGCCTTGATTTCTTTTGGAAAAGTCTATCCAGTAATTTCCTATTTGTGTCTACATGGCCAGATATCTCGTCAATCCGTATGTTGAGGGTTTCTAAATCATTTTTCAATTGAGCAAGATATGATCGCTTTTTTTCGGTGATAGATTTTTTGTCGAGTAGCACTTTTGAGGAATTTTCTAGTTCTATTTCAATTTTTTTACCTTCGGATTGGATGAATGAAAGTCGTTCTTCGAGAGATGCCATTCGTAATTGTGCCTCCTTAGTTACTGCCTTTTCCCTCTCAATTTGGTAAATGACGTTGGTCAATTTTGTATCTATTTGTGCTTTCGACTTGTTTGATGCATCCACTTGACTCATGAAACTTGATTTTTCTTGCTCAATTTCTTCAATTTCCTTTCTTAACCCGTCACGATTTATAGAAAGGGCATTAAGGTTACTCTCATTTGTATCAAACAGTTTGACGCGGTTATCTATTTCACCCTTTAGATATCTAATTTTATTTGAGTATTTAATTGCCTTAAATTTCTTTAATTGGGATTCAATGAATGTATATCTTAATTGGTCATTTCTTTCGGCTTCAAGTTCGTTTATTCGTTTCTTAATTTCATCCATTCTGGCTAGTGCTACTTCTAGTCGCCTGTCAGATTCGTCAAGTTGCTTTATTGATTCGCTTTTCTTATCATCAAAATATGATAGTCCGACAATGTCCTCTATTATCTTCCTTCTCTCTTCAGAATTTAATTCAGAAATTCTTGTTATCATGCCTTGTTGTACAATGTTGAGTTTGCTTGGAACTGCGACTATGATTTCTAATAACTCTAGCATTGTGTTCTTTGATACCTTTTTACCATTGAGATAGTATTGACTCTCTCCAGTTTGACCTTCCATTTCTCTGCTCATGGAAACAGTATCGATGTCTATTGGAATTCCCCTATCAGAATTATCAAAAGAAAGATTCACTCGCACAAGCCTGTGTGAAGAATTTTCACTGTCATGGAATAGTGATTGAAATTTGTCAACACGTAATAATTTTGGACTATTCTCTCCTAATGCAAACATAATTGCATCCAGTATGTTGCTTTTGCCTGAGCCATTAGGTCCAGTAACAGCAACAAGACCATTGTTTAAATGTAATACAGTATTCTTAAAACCAAATGACTTGAATCCGTAGATTTCAAGTTTCTTTATATATACCAAATATCTTAATATCAGATTCTCATGGTTGTAAATATATTCTATATGACAAAATAATTAAATCTAAATTGATATTTTTATAGACAATACAAGAGAAAATTGAGATTCAGTACGTCTTGTGGGCTCCTAACGCTCTCTCTTCCCTTCAATAAATTCCATGAACGAGTTCTTTGCTTCTAAATAAGGTTTCTGTACCGGAGGGTGTTTAAAACAGTATGCCGATACACTATCAAGCTGGCCTGTGATTCCCCTGTCCAGTGCTACTTTAGTACCTCTTACTGCGTCAATCATGACGCCGGCACTATTATATGCATCAACTACCTTCAATTTAACATCCACTTCTACTGGAACTCTACCAAAGTATCTACCACGCAAGGAGATATAGCAAACTTTATCATTGGCAAGGAATCCAACAAAATCAGATGGCCCAATTCGCATTGGCACTTCATAGGGGGCCATGGCGGCTACCGCGCTCGTTTTACTAATTCTCTTATCTTCAAGGCGTTCTTCATCAAGCATGTTGTAGAAATCCATATCTCCTCCAACATTGAGCTGATATGTTTCATCCACCTTGACTCCTCTATCCACAAACAGTTTAACAAGAGTCTTATGCAGTACTGTAGCTCCTAATTGACTCATTACATCGTCACCGGCACAAAGGAGATTTTTATCTGCGAATGCTTGTTGCCATTTTGGAGTAGATGCAATAAAGACTGGTATTGCATTGATAAAGGATACACCTGAATCAAGGCATTGTTCTACGTAATATTGAGTCGCTTCTCTGCTTCCAACAGGAAGGTAATTTATAAGAATTTCAGCTCCGCTGTCTTTTAGTTCTTTTGATACATCTGTTGCAGGACTATCAGATATCTTTACTCTCTCATTAAGGCGTTTACCTACTCCATCAAGTACTTTTCCTTTCTGAACTTTAATACCTGTTGAAGGTACATTTGAGATCTTTATTGTGTTATTTGGACTGGCAAATATAGCATCTGCGAGGTCGTGCCCCACCTTCGATTCTACAACATCAAACGCTGCGACAAATTCAATATCACTTGGTCTTATGTTGCCAAGGCTATATGCAATTAGACCTTCAGGAATGTCCTGATTGTTACCTTTCATCTCGTTATCATTGCTGTAACTATTACCATAAAATGAGATACCTTGCAATAGTGCAGAAGCACAGTTTCCGACACCTGCTATTGCAACCTTTACTTTTTTATGCATTTTATTACTACTAGCCTTCATAATTGGGTGATTTACCCTATTGGTTTAATCAATATATGTGTATTCTAGGGTATAAACTCCCTAATCATATTACTTATCGAAATTAGCGATCCGTGGCATGGATAATTAAATAGGCTAACCTACAGATTTTATTAATATT
>JBKPGB010000043.1:0-2298 GCA_046729135.1 Thermoproteota archaeon
TATTTAGAGAAAATCAGCCATGGGTTAGGTTGTCCTCCTCCTACCTGCTTTGCAATCTCACCAAATGAGACTTGTTGATTTGCTTGAGCAGCTGCCTTTTCCAAGTCGGATACAAATTCTCTCTGTACTATTACATCGTTCCTTGTTCCAAGTCTAGAAAGGTGTCCAGCAACTATTGTATCAAAGTCATAGTTGTTTAACGCTATATCATGAGCTTTGATAAAACCTGCAGTATCTTGAGCTATTGCCAAGTACGGAAATGGAACCCATCCTGGAAATATAACATCAACTAGCATTAGCACCTTTTGCTTTGGAGCATAGATGAATATATTTCCAGGCGAATGATTCACGCCATAATAATCTAACTTTAGAGTTTGATTTCCTATTTGCAATGTATGGTTCTTGGTAAAAGTAACAGTAGGAATTGGTGGTACCATGGAAATATTTGTGGCTACACTTTTCGCTCTTTGCAGCTCAGCTGCAACTTCTTGTTGAGCTATAATGGTAGCATTCTTCGGGAATATCCCTGCTGCGCCGATATGATCTATGTGAGCATGGCTGTAAATTACATATGTAACTGGCTTGGTTGTCACTTCTGCTAGAGCTTTGAGATAATTATTGCCAATTGTTGCAGGAGCATCAACTGCTACAACGCCTTTATCAGTTACCATAAACATTGTCTGGTATGCTCCATCAGTTAGCCAATAAAGACCATCTCCAATTTGTTGGACTAGGTATCCTTTTGCAGGTATTGAAGGTCCTTTCGCTGCTTCAGGTAGTTGGATTGTAGCATTAACAGCACTACTATTATCAGACTGCTTTATTGCTTGAGATGCGAATTTAAGATAGGCTGTCTCTTCATCTTCGTTGTTTTCCACTTCAGCAGTTACGGCCTTTATGGGCATAATTGAATTGTTAATAGTGCTAAATGATGATACAAACAAAATCACTAAAACCGTTCCTATCATCCACAGCTTTTTTGTCTTTTGTATACTAATCATATATATATTCAGCTCTTTTCTGTATATCTTTTTTCCACTCACAAAATGCATTCTGAGCTTTCTTTACTTTTTCATTTATCGGTTCTTTAGTCATTATTTTGTATGTATTAAATACTTCTTCTGTTGCAGGATTTATTGTCTTTAATTCTCTTGCTGTTACTGTTGCTGAAGAAACACCTCCTGTCATGGATTTATTACACCTCTTCCAACAATTTTACCATCTTTTAGCATTTGCAGGGCTTCTCCAGCTTGATTTAGTTTGAATCTCTTTGAAACTACTTGTTTAATTACACCTCGTTTGGCTAATGATACAAGTTCTACCATATCCTCAAGGCTACCTGTATATGATCCGATTATCTTATATGCTCTTGTAGGCATAGTAACTAAACTTAATTTTAGTTCACCTCCAAACAGTCCTACTAAGAGTAACTTTGCTCTTCTTCTAAGAAATTGCATATCAGTTTCTACTGTTTTGGTTGCATTAACAAAGTCGATTACTGCATCTGCACCCAATTTACCAGTCAGCTCCATGATCGCTTTTACAGGATCCTCTTTTTTTGAATTCACAATGATATCTGCACCTTCCTTCTTTGCAACTTCTAATTTTTTATCATCTATATCCATTGCAATTATCCTAGCGCCTGTAACTGCTTTTGCTAGTTGTATGGCCATCAATCCTAAACCTCCTGTTCCAACAATCACAACGTTATCATCTGGCTTTAGATTGGCGTTTTTTATTGCGCCATACGCTGTAAGTCCAGCACATGCTAAAGGTGCACTTATATCTGTATCCATATCGTCTCCTATTTTCACTAGATACTTGTAGTTTGGTACCAATACATATTCTGCATAACCTCCATCTCTGTAAATACCTAATGATCTGGGTTTGTCACACAGGTTCTCTTGGCCAATCTTACATGCAGGACACATTCCCTCGCCGACCCACGGATATACAAGAACTTTTTCGTATTTACTGAACCCTTCCACTTGTTCACCTAAACTATCTACTATGCCTGCAATTTCATGTCCAGGGGTAAGAGGATATTTTACACCCCTATCTGTAGTTTTTAATTGCTGCCCGCTTATACCTTCATAGTAACCTTCCCATACGTGGACATCGCTATGACATACACCTACAGACTGAACTTTTACAAGAATCTGTGAATCTATTGGCTTTGGTATTTGAACGTCTTGTACTTGTAGAGGTTCATTTACATTAACAATTCTTGCAGCTTTCATTATAGTTCAACCATTCCCAAAATATATTCAGGTAAGCAATATAATACCATTCTTACAT
>JBKPGB010000044.1:0-8770 GCA_046729135.1 Thermoproteota archaeon
GTGTTGGCCTGGTCCCTTTTGCGTTTGCTCGAAGTATTGGAATAATCTCAGTCATGATTACCGCTATAAGTGCAAACCCGCCTACTACTGGAATTATTGACAAGACGTCATTAGGTATTTGCATTTTATATCCTATTACCAACAAATTATAAAAAAGTTAAAACCTTGTCGAAAATCTAATTTCAAGACCCTTATCTGGTTCTAAATCGTATTCATACTTTTCATCCAATCTCAAGGGGATCAATTCAACATTCTCGCCACGACAAACTGGACATTCGTAACTTTCTATCTTAGTAAAAATAGTTGCTGTCCAGTAACACGATTGGCACAGCGCAAATGAACGATTCTTATATCATATTTATTTTCTAGAATTACACGATACATCTCAAAGCGTAAGTTCAATAAATTATAAAAAAGTTAAAGCCTGATGGGAGCTTAAAGAAAAGGACAAGCAATGCCTGGAGCAAGCAAACACTGATCCGCCAATCAGCGAAATGTGATCTATACTTCTGCAATATCATAAAAAATTTGCTATTCACTTTTTTGTAACTTTTTTAATTGTAAGATTGAAATTAGAAAATCACATTGTCAGGAATGTGGTTAATCGTCGGAAGTCGATTCAGTTTGTGGGGTATGTGGTGAAATAAAAAAACAAACTCCCTGACACTTTCCAACTTGGAATTCGAAAAGTCACGTTATTACTAAGTAGTGAATATTATTTTAGGTTTATCTATTTAGTAATCCCCTATTCCACAAGCAAGGACTTCGTAGCCTACTAAGCCGTCCTGTCCGTTACCTTCTTTATGCGCCTGCGTCAGACATTTCTGCTCGTCGTCTTCACTCAGTTCAAAGGCAGGAGAGTTCTTGAATTTTTGCCAGTCAACTGCGTCATGGTTTGTGCATTCCTCCATATCCACGCACTTTGAGATCTCACATAGAGAACCCTTCTCGGCCAGCATCTTAAATTCCTTCGATGACGGATTGTTAGAGTCGTGGTCTTTTGGATCCCAATTCATGTGGGCATAGCCATCCTCGCATTTGACTTTTCCCGCAAATGAGTAGTGCGTTGATAAAAATAACGTTAAGACCAGTGTCGCCAATAATACAACAGTAGCGTACCTAAACACAAAAGTTGTTGAAACTTATACTAAATAAATCTTTATTTCTCTAGGATTTAGACAATTTTTATAATTCTATAAATAATTTGGGATCTCTAGGCAAATCGTATCTGTAAGTGGTATCATCGTTTGGTCATTCAAGCAATCTTTTCGATACTTCAATTTCTTTTTGCAATGTCGTTCTATACTGAAACAGAGTTAGAATTACGAGAATCTAATTTATCAATTCCCTTACTAGGACCGATACTTAACTAATCTGTTCGATCCTTATTGTATCAGGGACTTTCTGCTATTTCATCTTGTTTCTGTTCGTGTCTACACTTTTTTTTGGTATCAAAACAGAAATGACCGTCACAAACTTGGTCGCAACAATAGTCCTTATTGTTATGCGAATCAGACCATGCAATATTGAATGAAGTGGGGTTGAAAATGAAATAGGCAGTATCTCCATTGCTTCAGGTGATACGTCCTTATAATCATGATCTGGGCTACTCCAAATAAACCCTTTAATTGCCGCACAAATCCAGCGATAGATCTATCGACTAGGAATCTAATATTAGGATGGTACACGTAATCAGCGACATCTTATGTTTTACTTTCATTTTATGCCATTTACTAGTTTAACTATATCCTTGCCTTAGCTGATTTTTGTTCGAACAATTGCCAGGAAGAATAGGGCCAGAATTGTGAGCGTTAGAGAGGAAATTACTACGTCAGTTATAGGATTGTCCAGCGCAGGAATGACATTATCTAAATAATCTATAAATTGCTGTATAGCAAAGAGTGCAAAAATAATTATGGCATATATTGTTACCTTAAGACGAGTTTTTCTGTACGCAGTGACGGAAAGAGCTAATAATAAGAGGGAAATTACCGTTATACCTAGAGCTATGGCATTTTCTAATCCTTCGAATGAATCGATTTCAGAAATAACTGAAAATAGAACAGTCAACAAAGTTAACATAAGATCATCACTTATTCCATCTCCCGGCTGCTAGATAGTGATAGAAACATTTCTACAACTCTCATACTCCACTTGTCCCAAACGCTAGGATAGTAGTTCTTAAGAAGGGTTAGGATATCCTTGGCGTCATCCTGTAGCTGATATCTCTTGTATTTTCCATCTTTGATCTCCTTAATCATTTTAAGAGCAATGAGCCTACCAACATGCCAGCTAATAGATCTAGCGGATATCCTTATACTATTGACAATATCCGTTTGAGTAGGACTATTTTGCTCTATTATAAACATAAGAATTTTCCTCGCAGTTTCATGAGTCAAAACCTCAAGTATATCTTTTTCGTTCTCTCTGAAAAGACCAGCAGGGAAGTAATATTTATACAATCCACGTCTAGTAGATGTTACCCTACCCATCTTTTCTAATTTGTCTAAATGATATTGAACCGTTCCCATTGAAATGCCCATTTCCCTTTTGATTCGGCGTAAATGAGAGCCCGGGTTACCTTGAATGAAACATAACACTTTATCAACATTACCTTCAGACTCATCCATAAGAACGAAGCCACCATCCAAAATGCGTAATCAGAGGTAACACGGTGAATAGCAATATGGTAATTCCTATTGGAATGATACAATAACTGCTTTTCATAATAATGCCTTTATTTATAATATAGTGGTACAAGGGTGTAAGCGATTAATAGATTCTTCCTTTTATTATTACTAATTCACTGATATGTTTGTATCAAATGTCTTATTAAATATGCAATTTACTTTCGGTCTCATGGAAATCAAGTTAATTCTAATGTTTGTAAGATTAATCATGTCGGCTAGACGGATTTGATTTTTCAAATGGGTCAAATTTGGAGATCTAAATTCAGTAAAAAAATAATCGCATTTTTAAAATCGCCATTGATGCTTTTCTCAATGATGAAAGAAGATATTTCTGGAAAATAGAAAATGAAATTTAGGTGAGTCTGATTTATTGCTAGTATTAATTCATTCATTTTAGATTCCATAAGATCACAAGTCCTAGTATCAGGGTTATTCATATTTTCTAGAACCCAGTTTATCATTGATAGTAAATGACTGAGTATGTTGATATGAAATGCGCTATATGTGGTTACGAATGGAAAATTAGTGAAAAACGATATGGCCTTTACCCGTATAAAATATGTGAAAATTGTGCATTGATAGGTCCAAATGAACCAGCACACTTCAAAGTATCAAAACGAAAGCCTGTACCATCCTTTCTAAAAGACAGGGCATCAATAATAGTATCAGAAGAAGAAATGCACAGACTTTACGATGAATACTATAATCAATTGGCAAATGTTTACTTGAAAGAAAAATATGGCACAAAATCTAATGCTATTTGATTTTGTAACACTTCAAACAAAGTCTTAAGGCATCCGACAAATCATTGTAAGTTTTGATCTATGTTGACTTTTTACTAAAGCCTTGATAGATTTAATTTGGTAGAATGATTTCTTTGTTACCGCAAAAAATATCCAGAATAAAATCAGTCACAATATATTTAGAGGATTCGATCACAATATTTATAACAAATCGTTAATAATTTAGCAACTGATGGGTTTTCAAGACGAAGCCAATGGTTAATGACAAGAAACAACCGAGCCCACCAGTTGCTGTGTTTAGGTGTTTGTATTAATTCGTGCTACTAGATTATATAATGACTAAAGTGATAACAGTTTCGAATAGAAGAAAGTGATAAGAATTATGAATATCCAATATGCCATCTTTATCTTAATCTAACTCATTTTATTTTTTCATGTAAAAAATGTAAATGTTTGAAATTTTTGGCATCATTTATTTCACCCTATTTCACCCTAGTCTGGTGTTAAGAGAGCAACCAGAAATATGTCACACAGTATAAGAGCTTGCGTTGTCTCACTTTACTCACTACGAGTGGCATTTGTCCCAAACATAAAACTCTTAACCATCAACTCAAAGTCTGGTAAATATCTTTCAAAATCATTCGCGCTAGCGATATATCTAATAATGTACGGTTCATTATTGTGAAATATCAGGTATTCCAATAGTCGGATATTACCAGAAGTGTCATTTTTGCTACCTTCAATTCTAACAGCCTTTTCTTTACCTACCATGGTATCTTGCCGTGATGTAATGTTGACAGAGTCATCCTTATTCATTCTAAATTTTACATACAGATCCGGCGGAGCATTCTTTACAGTGTAATCGGAATCTTCTGCAAATACTATTGCTGCAGTTCCGTTATCCATTCCAATATCGCCTTTATCCTGAATAAGTAATTCGGCAAACTTGGCAGGAACCAATACCACGGAAGAATAAGAACTAATCCCTAAAAGATGTTCGATAGGAGGCTCTGGAGTTTCTGTATAAGTCCAACTGTCAGGTACTTCGATAGAAAAGGGAAGACCCCTGAACTTTTCCACGCTGTATGCACTTTGGATGAGAAATAATAATAACAATATCGTAGTTGTTGCGATAAGAATTAAGTACATGTTCTTAGTTAGCAAATCTAAAACTTTTAACCATTTCTTCAACTAATGATGATGTAAAACACAAAAGCCCCTTTAAGAGAGGACTTGTCGAGGTTAGAAAATTCATTATCCGACGATGAATTATTGAACAGATTCATTGAGGTTGTAAACACCCAAAGCGAATATAATAAGGACGGAGCAATAAAAACAATTCCAATAATCATAGAGCAGATGAGAACGAAGCTATAGACTGCAGTACAGATCTAAAACTTTTTGAAAAAGAAATGAAATACCTACACGATAATAATTATCGAGTTATAACAATGAATGATCTCGGATACGAGTAAAACACTAATTATTTATACATAAGATCACCGAATGAAATTTCGCAGACTGGTGGCATAGCCTCGGTGTCAACCGCCAACTAATCTTGTATTCCATATTTGATGGAGAGACTGGATTAGACCCTGGCCATGATGATAAACTCTAACCTGACATCCAGTATATAGTTGCAATTAACTATTACAGGACAACCATGAATAAAGTCTCTTAGTTTTCATGAGTAACTCAATATCTCTAAAAAGAGAATCTATTTTAGTTTCTTTAATTATCAGACATTATCTTCTAGGCGATGTTCCAGTTTCATTAAATCAGATTATAACCTTTTATTTTACTTGTTCTGTGCATGAGGAACAACCAAAACTACATCCATACCAGGTATACTGGATTTAATTACCCTTTCAGTGTTGAGTAAATACATTTCAACCTCATTCAATGGTTTATTGCCATCCATTTCGAGATGAATTTCTGCTCGCGAGATGATACCTGTCTGTCGTAATTTGATAGATCTCACTCTCACTTCAGCTTCAAATTTTTGCTCTATCAGTCTCTTGATATAATCTGCACTGACAGGATTATGCCAGGCATCAACCAATATCAGTGACGATTGTTTTAAAGAAACATAAGCTACAGAAAATATGAACCCTGCAATTACCAATCCTCCTATGGCGTCAGCCTGTAATAATCCAAACTGAGTCGCTAGGAGTACACTCAAGAAGCCTATAAAAGAAGCTGATCCGTCCTTTATTGAATTCTTGGCGTCAGTCTTTAATGAAAGTAAATTGTATTTGTTTGCTATACTCCGCATCTGAAATGCTCTGTGTAACGATATACCTCCAGCAATAGCAAGTACTACCATGGTGAGTAACGGTTGCTGAATTTCTTCTGGATGGATAAGTCCCTCATAAGAATGGTAAACTATGAAGGAGCCAATTGCAATCATCCCGATTGCAGCTATCATTGCTGCAAAGCTTTCTACTTTATGGTAACCGAATTGAAACTTTCTGTCTGCAGGTCTGCGTGCAAATCTTAAACCTATCAATACTATAAAAGATATCATAGCATCAGACATCGAATCTACCCCATCGGCTGTAGCCACAACACTTCCACTGATATGACCCATAAGCAACTCTACAATTCCTATGCTGATTAAAGTTATAACAGAGATCTTGGCTATTCTTTGACCAGCGAGCAATCCTTCGTTAACGAGATGCGTGTAAGGTCCTATGTCCTTAGAAACTGAGTCTGGTTTCAATGAATTCGGAGTAGCTATCTCCTCTGATCTTCTATTATTCAAATTGTGAGTTAACTAACTACTTATCGGCTCAATTGTTATTAAAGATTGAGATTATAAAATTGCCAGTTGGGCAAAGTTGTAATAATTACAAGAATTGGCCAGAATAATTGGATAAAGTAGATGGCATTGACAATCTAACATCTTTAACTGTACTTTAACTAAAAAGTGTCCGTCTTCAAAGACGGAGGGATAGGGACAAATTAAGATAAGTGCTGATAACGTTACAACTGCTGACTCCTTGGATGCAGATAGCATGGCTAGAATGGAAGAAGCATAATTTAGTAAGCTATAAGGTACTGAAATTCGCCCCCATTTTTTTGTGTAAAATATAATCGATTCGTCTTTCCTTTTCTGTATTTATCACTAAAGAGATAGTTTCTAATTGAAATATCTATATGAACTAACTAATTTGGTGTCAATCTTGTCATATCATCAGAATATTCATCGTTTCAAATATGACACATTAAAATTATTAGCATCAACTTTCACGCCACAATGCCTTTACTTTAGCTAAAAAAACAAAACCTACCAGATATATTACCAGAACCAGGAATCCGAATTCAATTGACCACCCTTTTGGTGTGGCAATTCCCATTGTACTTTGTATTATTAGAGATGCATGGGTAGTTGGGACCAAGTAAGAAACATATTGAAACAAGACAGGCAATCTTTCAATACTGTAAAAAACTGGTGGTAAGATTGAGAGAATCACGTTAACAAATGATATAATCTGCGAGACGTTCCTCATGTGTAGCATATGAGATGATAGAAAAAAACCCATAGATGACATCGAAGCCCAAACAAGGAATGTCGTGACTAGCAGGAGTGGAATGTAAATTGCTGAGGAGAGAAACAAAGTAGCTAGTGAGATCAATACCAGTAATGCAGGCAATCCGAATAGTATTTGAGAAATTGCCAATCCCACCATGTAGGTAATGGGCGAAACAGGAGAAGCAACAAAGACATCCTGAATCTTGTATTCATTCTTGTAAAAAGAGATATCTTGACCCAGCGATAATCCATAACCAACTAATGCCATTACCAAACTTCCCGTGATAGAGAGTGGCAAATATTTACCTTCGCTTACAATAAACAAAATAAATAACAGAGAGAATGGACTTATTGCAGAAAAAATCAAGGATAAGGGATTTCGTCTTAACCAAAGAATGCCCGTCAAGTATGCAATGAGAAAAATTTGCATTAATGCGGTCTTGCTTTTAACAATTAACATGCCTTGCAAAAGGTGTGTTCCAAATATATAGGATTTTGCGTATCTTAATGATAAATGCCCAAAAAAGAGAGCACGAATAGAAAAAGATCTAATATAGATACCGCATTATCTGCTAGAACAAAAAACAACTTGATTCCTTACCTGAACATGCTCAGCATATTTTCTAGAAGGTACATGCCAACGCCGTAAAACATTATCAAGATCCAGCTAAAGGATCGAATTGTCCAAGTCATTTCTGTGAAGGTAATTGTAAAACACAACAGTGCTCAGAAGTGTTATTAGAGCTTATTATGATACTAACCTTGTTTGAAATGTACCTA
This sequence comes from Thermoproteota archaeon, assembly GCA_046729135.1. Classification (GTDB taxonomy): domain Archaea; phylum Thermoproteota; class Nitrososphaeria; order Nitrososphaerales; family Nitrososphaeraceae; genus TA-21. Next base: position 7,749 of record JBKPGB010000044.1, read on the forward strand.
ATGCGGTTGTAGTCATGATGACTGCAAAGCAAGCAGATCTCCTCTTGAATGTTCTGAATGTTTATTAAAAGAATGCTGTTGTTGGTTAACTACAATATGACAATTGAGTATGTGTCATCATTACCTAACTAAAAACGACTAGTTGAAAATAAAGCAATTAATAAAGGAAATACTTTCATGCCTAATAATTATAAAGTCGTTCGCTCAATGTTTTACATATTCGCATGAAATTGCTCAAAACTATGGGAATAGATTTCAATTATATTTCCAAATGGATCTGAGCAAAAAACCAGCTTGTAGGGTTTATTCGGATTGAGTTCCCAAATCTTAGTAAGTTGTCTGCCACCAGTTTCAGTCACTTTTTTAACAAGTCCCTCTATATTTCTTTCGGTAACAGCTATATGAATTACTCCGCCGCTCCAGTATTCAATTTTTCTATTTTCGGTCACTTGTTTCGGTTCAATAAACTGAAATATCTCAAATCCTACATTATTGGCTGAAGACATCCATACAATTCGTAATTTCTTAAATTTTGATCCAAAAATATTCTCGAGTGCGTTACCTACTTGTGTATCATCTGCAGCTAGTTCAGTAGGGCCTCTTATTATTGTGAAACCCATCACTTCTTGATACCATTTTAGTGCTCTCTCTAAATCCGGGACACTGATTGCAATATGATTAATTGTCTTGGGAGAATGAATTGGATCCATGGACAAAAACTACTTTATTTTGATGTCGAGCTCAAAGTTGGGCACCGCCAATGAGAACCGAAACCGAAACCGAAACCGAAAATGTAAGACACCTTTTAGATCAGTATCATATTTTGTTAGGCCGGTACCAACAGGAATTAAGTTATTCTTATTGTCCATATTCCCTTTTAATCTTCCTAGATTGACAAAGTCTGAAGCATTTCTATCTGTCGACAAATATACATATAAAGCTGATCCATTAGTAGCTTTTAAATTCTCCAATCTTAGAAAAGTTTTACCATCTTCAAGGTCAACTACTTTAGCGACTCTCAA
>JBKPGB010000045.1:0-28855 GCA_046729135.1 Thermoproteota archaeon
CTAGTCAAAAGAAATATCAGAAACTAAAAGAACGGATTGGACAAGAAAAAGATGAAGATATAAATCGAGAATTAAGAAAAGGGAATATAGTCGAAATAATACGAGATACTCTAGATCATTAAAACACTGGTGGGCCATGAAGATGCTAATGGAAAAGTCGACCCACCAGGAATGAGGCGTAGTTTACGGGTTTATGTACTTGTAGTGCCCAACATATTATAAAAAACTTAAACTCATGGGAGGATCGAAAGAAATCCCGGCAAAGGACAACTTTTCCTCCCGCAACGTAAGTAATTTTATCTGACAAAAATGAAAAGTGAGATAAAAATCTTCTGATATTTTCGGAAACATTTCGTGTGTTCGACAAAGCGCTTTATACAACGAAGTCATTTTTGGGGAGACGCTGATTGATAAGCATTCAATTCATATCTTACTGTTTGGTATAGTCTATTGATCGTGACAGGCTTTCCAATAGTCGAGTTTATCACTGCCTCTATCATATAACTCTGGTACAATTCTTCTTCCTCAAAATTATAAGCACTCATCAATATCGTTCTTACTCTAGGATTCGAATCCTTTACTTTTTTGAGTAATTCTAATCCATTTAGACCTGGCATCCTTAAATCAGCAATTACCACAGCATAAGCATCCTTGTTGTCTCTAAAGTGCTCTAGAGCAATTACAGGATCAGTGAAAGAAACAACATTAACACTATCTATATTTTCAGACAAAGCTTCATGGAAGAGCCTAGTGGTGGATAAATCATCATCTACAATACTAACTATCCTATTGTTAGCAGACATTGACCAAAACATAAGCGACACTACTTAAAATAGTTTCAGAAAAATCTGTATTGTTACTGTTATAGCACAGCCATTTGAATCTGATGAAAATAATGTTTGTTTATTCTTTATGCAAAAAAAAGTCCCGAGAAAAAAGGACTATTTGAATAAACATGTTTTTATTAATTTGCATATTTAATGCCCTTAATGTTACAAAAGTCGTATAGTTAAGATGCCTTGTAAGCGAATAAAACATACCAATTAATGACAATAATCGCATAATTCGCGATTACTGTGGCGGGACATGTGTCATTTGTCAAGAAATTCCAAAACTCAAGGTAGTTTATGATATCGGCCAAGGTAGCAAATTAGTGGATTTTTATTGCAGTAACTGCCTAGAGAAACACCTTGCTATGATGACAGAGAAAATTGATCTTGTTAGTGTAGTTACAAACGGAGTTCTTGGTTTCTGGTAGGAAAAATATCACGTCGTGATTTTCTTAAACTGATCTGTGTTACAGGCGCAATTACGTTAACTCCTTTTATGAAGCTTGGAAAGGTTTTGAGTTCAAACGTAAGTAACACTAGCACTACTGACATACTTAATGCAGGTAACAGAGTTGGACTGGATGGTGTTTCGTTTTTGTATCCAACTAAGCCAGGAGGTTTTGTCTGGTACTTGAATGAAGACAATCCATTTGATTCACATCTTGAAATAGGCGGGGGCTCTACATATGAAAAACTAGTTAAAAATAAAGATGGTTCATGGAAACCTAACTCCGATGGCAAAGTTAAATTCAATATATTGGTGACTCCCGGACAAAAAGACGCTATAGGCGGATGTAAAATGAATTTTGCCGATTGTATTCAAAGAGGATTTACACGTCAGCCACCTATAACCAATGTTGAACTCACAGGATTCTTTAAAATGAGCCAGGCAGTTACTCGCGATGGTATCTATATGCGTGGTCCCTGGAACCATCATCCCGTATCCACTGGTCGAGTATGCTGCCAGGAAGCCGGATATGATGTAGAAATTATGCAAAATGGAACATTCAATTTTACAAAGGACCTACATGGCACGATAACCCACCCACAGGGCTTTCAAACTATAAGGCCTAGTGTTAACTTTGTAGGACTAGGATGGTTCGGTTTAAAGTATATTTTCTTCATAGAATCTGCTGATCCTGCCAGTCCAAAGATAAGACTCCAACTTTGGTTAAGCAGAAATGGTGACAGAAAAACATGGATAAAGGTAGGTGAGGCTAGCGATTTTAAAGGTCTAAAGTGGGGTGAATCTAGGGCATTATGCGGTGGCGAACCCTTTCAGGTATACGCGTGGGGTGCTGCTGGCATGGTCATTAAATGGTATGGTGGTCATATTGATTTTAAATGGTGGTCAGTAAGAGAAATTGAGCCTTCAGTCAGGGCCTTCAGTCAGGACCCATTAGACATCTAGAGATGTATTGGCAATTTTAATATTCTTTTTATATTTTAACACCTATACAGATGTACTACATTCTTATCTGTAAGTAGTATCAATATCAATACAGGTAACATTGGTATCGGAAAGTACTGTGATGTTGTATAGCTAAGTTTGATTCCCGAGAACGACCCAATAGCGATTAAAGAATCTCTTGGTGCTGGCTTTAAAAAATTAATTTACCACAGAGAGGATAAGGTAGAAAAATAATATGATTGCAAATAATAAACCTATAATCGAAAAAATTACTATATCGGGAGATAAAGAAGAATTCAACGCTGAAGTAAAATCAATATCTAGCAAAAGTAGAAATGCAATGATTAGACGCTATTATGGAGGCATTTGCCATACATGCTATGAACCGCCTGCTTTCAAGGTAACTCACGACATGGAAGGTGCTAAACGATTGGAATTTTATTGTGATTCATGTTATCAGCAATGGCAAGCAAGTCAGATAAAGTAATCAAGATGGGAATGATACAGAAAGCAGGTCGCCTGAAACAATGTTACTACTGCAATGCCTGCTTCCATTTCTTCTATACTAAGAAAGGATAAATTTGGTTCAAGAGTTCAAATAGTTGCACTTGTTCAATTTGAGTTTATTTAGGTGAGCCAGGGGCTGACCTCTTTCTCCAACGATGAACAAATCCCCCTTTTTGGTATTGAACCGCATTACGTATGGTCGACAAAGTTTAAGAATAAGTTAACGACTGGTGGGTTTGAGCATCCAGCCATGAATACCAAACACCCACCAGCGAACGTATTATGGCCTGAAGTCCTTCTACGTCGTTGATTTATTGCCAACAAAATATAAAATAATTTTAGTATACCGGTAGGACTAGTGGCGCAATCGTATGAAGCGCAGGCGTATAGAATCCCATCGGCTATTGAACCAAATTAAATTCATGCTACTAAATATATGAATCTTCCTCGTCTAAGTTACCCCTAGAATAAGTCTATTTTTCATTAATACAAACTTGCCAGAGCTTTCCTTTATACAAAATTACTTACAAATTGCCGGATATTACCTTAGTAGAGTATTTTTGTGATAAACACTTTGATAAGATCGTCTAAAATGTCTTCTTCTTTCTATATTTTCCCGACATTCATCACATATATCGTTGTGTTTATTCTCAAACTGAAAGACAAGAAACTGCATCTACGGCAATAGAATGATATAAATTATTGTCACCAAAATATGTGATCCTATATTCAAATTTTCTTCACTCTATGACAATTACATTATTTGGGATTGTACTAGAAATAGATTCCTTATCCTTGTTAGTCAATTACTTACTTAGTTACCAGGATAATTAATCCTACTATCAAGGTTGCAGTCGTTAATGTTAACGATAGAATAGTCCATTTGGAGAGATCATGACCTGTCAGTTACTTGTATCATCATTTAATATTTGATGACATTTCCAACACAAAGAATTCCAACTCATGTTTAAATATCCACATTTAGGACACTTGACTTTTTCAGTCATTACTTAATTTCTACAGGTGCCAAAGGTATCTTGTTATCTATTGCGGTAATTTTCGCACTGGACTAACTTTTGGTTGAGGGCATGTTAGAATCATCATGGGGGATCGAAAGTTTATAGTACAAGTCACACTGGAGAATATAGATTGACACATGAAGTTGGAGATCGTATTAGTAGAGATCGTATTATTACACTTACAGATGCGGTTCTTGCTATAGTTATGACTCTGATAGTATTGGAAATTGTTGTACCGGAGATATCTCGTTCAGAAGTTGCAACTGAGCTTCCAAAACGATTGCTTGAGCTGTGGCCACTTGTTTGGAGCTATGCAACAAGTTTCATAATCTTGGGGTTTTTTGGATTGGTCATGATGATCAATTTCACTTCATCAAGCGTGCCAATCGAACACTTTTCTGGATAACCATCTTTTATTTGATGTTAATAGCATTTATACCATTTTCTACAGCTTTCATTGGAGGATATGGAGATCAGCAGATCTCAGGGGTCATATATGGAATCAATATTATCATAGTTTTGGCATGGTCACATTTGCAATGGAAGTATGCTACAAAAGAACATCATTTAGTAGATAGTGATCTTGATCCCAAGTTCATAGCAATCATGTCAAGAAGACAATTTGTAGGGATAATACTGTATGCGTTTGCGATTGCTATTTCATTTCTAAATACTCATGTAAGTCTTATATTGTTTATATTGTTCCCCGTATATTCTCTCATACCGGCAAAGTATATTTGGATTCGTTCTACTAAAAGCAAGTAATGTTAGAACTATCTGAACTTACTCATCACGTCGACAATTAAGTGATAAAATAGGATCAGGATATTACAATGAGTAAACATAAACCTGAAAAAACACGAGTAGAGAATTATAAAACAGAAGATCTTGAAAAATATAATAAAGAATTTTTAATTAAAATCATTCGTTATCTAGAAGGTCCTGGATCCATCATCGCATTTCAAAAATCTATTGATAAGAACCTCAAGGAATTAGACAAGAAACTAAGAGAAGAAGCAAATAAGAAACTTGAGACACAATAATAGCTATTTTATCTTATTATTCCATATTTTTTTCAAATATTCCATTTGTTTATTTCTTCCACTGATATAACAACGTCGATATTTATTGACCTTGCTTTTATTACCCCATTGCCCATCAAGTTTTTCGTGTCTCAAGTAGAAGGTTATCTTATCTAGATTGTGCATATTTAATGCCCCTTAATGCGATGTCCCTTCTATAGTATTCTTCATTTTCTCCCCAATGTATTTGAGATACAACAGAGTAGCACTTATTTTTAGCTCCTTCAAGGGTATCATCCAATGAGGTAACTGATAAGACTCTACCACCATTCGTAAGTATTTCTCGGATTGAATTTTTTTTAGTCCCTGAGTGAAATACATGCGTGTCGTTATCAAATTTCGAATTTAACCCATGAATTACTTTTCCGGTTTGATACTTTCCAGGATACCCTTTTGAAGCCATAACTATACAAACTGAATGTCTATCCTTCCATTTAATGGCGGGCATAGAATCAAGCTTTCCATCCATGGCCGCTTCCAAATATTGTAATAGATTAGAATCCATTCTTGACAATATGGATTGACATTCGGGGTCTCCCATTCTAACGTTAAATTCTAGTACATATGGTTCATTTGAACCACGTTCTATCATGAGGCCCGCATAAAGGAAACCTTTGAAATTAATTCCGAGATCAGTTAACCCCTTTATTGTTGGTTGCATTATTTTCTCCATTATCTTGTTTTCAAGACTATGTGTGATTAGAGGCGTAGGAGAATAGCTCCCCATTCCCCCAGTATTAGGTCCTTTATCCCCATCCAAAATATTCTTGTGATCCTGGCTTGATGCTAATGGAAGAATAGATTTTCCATCACATATAGCAATGAAAGAAGCCTCATCGCCATAAATTCTTTCTTCTAACACAATCTTATTTCCAGGATCTCTAAATTCATTATCAAAAAAGATCTTTTTTATGGCTTCAGTTGCTGACTTTTCGTTATCGCAGACGAATACGCCCTTACCTGCTGCAAGTCCATCAACTTTGACAACTATATTTTTTGAAGATGATTGGACGTGTTTTATTGCAGAATTGGCGTCTGAATGAATTGAAAAAGGAGCTGTTTGGATTCCGGTGTTCTGCATAAAGAGTTTTGCGAACACTTTGCTTGATTCTAATCTAGAAGCGTTTCTATTAGGGCCAAATATCGACAATTGACTTCCTTCAAATAAATCAACAATGCCCAATGAAAGAGGCTTTTCAGGTCCTACTATTGTAAAAGAATTATTCTTCTTTGCAAATTCAAGAAGATTCATTAAATCATTAGAATCTATTTCGATATTATTTCCCGTACCCCCATTACCTGGTGCAAAATATACTTTTTTCTTTGTATCATTTGACAGCTTCCATCCTATGGAATGTTCTCTTCCTCCAGAACCTATGATTAAGATACTGTCATATCGTTTCAATTTATCTCATGAATTAAGAATTCGACACAAATATCCGAATCAACCTAATCGCCAATTTCATTTCGAATAATTAGGTAATTATCATTAATCACCGATTTTACAAAATCATAATATTCCAAATCAGAAAAGCAAATAGTATCAACCGTTGAATTTATTTTTTGTTTTGCAAAATTTAGGTGATAACACATTCCCTTGCCAGAAAGCGTTCTAAAGTAGTAGTCGTTACATGAGCAGTAACCCAAGTCTAAATCAATCCAATATTCATAATGCTTTCCAACTATAGTCCAGATGTTTTTTTTACTCGGCTCAAACAAATGACACTTTAGCGATGGAAATATAGGTAATGGGCACCTCTTACCTGATTAACTGTCATGAAGCTCGCTTTATATATATGATTTCGCCCGAATTGATTGATTCTAAAATAAGAGGATCCTCAACGCAATGGCCTATGTGATTCATGTTGATTCCTTTAATATCTTTCAATACGATACAAATGGAACCATTAGATATCATGAATCCAAGATCTCCCCTCTTGAACACTGATTTCTGTTTTTCTGCACCTAAATTTAGACCTGTTTCTACATATCCTATATTACCGTTTAAAAAATGCAATCTTCCAGAAATAGGCATTTTTTTGATTATATTTGAAAAGGTTATTGGGGAGAGATGACGAACTAGTTCTAACACGATTTTACCCTTGCCAACTGTCTCGAACAGAACATGAATTCTTGAGACAGAATTTGGATTGCTCCAGTTCATTTCTAATTCTAAATTACTTTCAATATGACTATTAACTTGTTCATTTATTAGCAACATTTAATTATATATTCACTTTTTTTGGTTTTATTCTTGGTTTTAAGACGTTCTACTTCTGAAAAAAATAAGGAAAAAAAACCTCCAAAAGTAAAAAAACAACCAAAAGTAAAAAGAAATACACAAACGAAGATTAAGAATACTCAAGAAAAGGAAAAGAAAAGCAAGAAAACCAAAATCGAGAAACAGGAACCTATTGAAGAGTCAAAAAGTGGCAGGCCAAAAGACGAAGTTGTAGTTTATCCAGAGATGGATTTTGAATCCAGGGAGATAACACCTCAGGATAGTCAAGTTTTGATAGGACCCCCGACATTGACTCGTTTTGAACGTGCGAGAATAATAGGTGCAAGATCACTGCAACTTTCTCTAGGTGCACCAACTTTAGTGGATTCATCAAACAAGTTTAACGATACTATATCAGTCGCTGTAGCAGAGCTGAATTCAAAAGTCTTGCCAATTTCAATACGAAGAATACTGCCTAATGGGTTATACCAAGATATTCCTATAGATTGGTTAAAGTAGGTAGAATAAATAATCTTACAGATATTCTGACAAGAGATTCGTTATTAATATAATGGATAGTCTAATTCTTCGTGGCAAACGGTTGCTACTTGCTATTCAATCAAGTTAGGAAAATTTAAATTTCGATATTTTACAACTCTATGAGGGTCAAAATTCCTACAATTTATGGTAATCACATAGGCCTTAATGCGATGATAATTTTAGAAGATGGTTCAACGTATCGTGGTACGGGTTTTGGCTATCCAAAAACAGTAGGCGGTGAATTTGTTTTTAATACAGGCATGGTTGGCTATACTGAAACATTAACTGATCCATCGTATAGAGGACAAATATTATGTATGACTTACCCACTCATTGGAAACTATGGAGTGCCGAGCAGATCTATTCGTGATGGTTACGGATTACCAAAATATTTTGAATCTGATAAGATTCAAGTTTCCGGATTAGTAGTTCACGAACTTTCTAACGTAGCGAATCATAGAGAATGCCACAAAACACTGGATCAATGGCTATACGATGAAAGGATACCAGGGATAAGTGGGATTGACACACGTGATTTAACCAAGAAAATTAGAATAAAAGGAGTGATGAAAGGTGCACTTTCAGTCTCTGAAAATCAAATTAACACAAAGGATCTATTGGATATTATTAAGAAGACCAGATATGAAGGATTTAACTTTATGCCTCAAGTATCCATCGAGAAAACAATCGAATATGGAGATCCTTCCTTAGACCCGATAGTATTAATTGATACTGGGACAAAATATAGCATTATTCGTAATATTTTACGAATGGGTTTCAGGGTTATTCGAGTTCCGTGGAATATTCCCTTTAATGAGATTATTGCACATAAGCCAAAAGGTATTATAATAAGTAACGGTCCTGGAGATCCGAAAATGTGCAATAGTACAATAGAGACAGTTGTTAAATTATTTGCTTCATCATTACCAATATTAGGAATATGCTTGGGGAACCAAATTATAGCACTTGCTGCAGGCGGTGATACATACAAGCTAAAATTTGGACACAGAGGCCAAAATAAAGGTTGTACTGAAGTCGACACCAATCAAACATTTATTACAAGCCAAAATCATGGATATGGAGTTAAATCAAATACACTCGATAAAACTGGATTTAAAGCTTGGTACATTAACTCTGATGATAATACTATTGAAGGTATCAAACACGAATCAAAACCTGTTATTGCAGTACAGTTTCATCCTGAAGCATCTCCTGGTCCTTATGATTGCGTGCACATATTCGAAAGTTTTAAAGATCTTGTTTTACAGAATGGATCAAAGGAAAAGTCTATTCAAATTAACAAAGTTAATGGAGGTGGGAAAATTTTCCAAAGAATGAAATCGTAAAGAAAACAATAGTGTTGGGAAGCGGAGCAATAAAAATCGGAGAAGCGGGCGAATGTCAGAAATTCTGACCGCCAATTTGACTACTCCGGTTCACAATGCCTCAAAGCTTTGTCCGAAGAAGGAATTAAGACCATACTGGTAAACCCTAATATAGCAACGATCCAAACAGATACGAGATTCGCAAATAAGGTATATTTGTTACCAGTAAATGGGTATTATATAAAACAAATAATAGAAAAAGAACTTCCTGATTCAATAATGTTAGGTTTTGGTGGACAAACCGCATTAAATTGTGGAGTATCTTTACACGATGAAGGAATTTTAAATAAATACAAAATACAAGTACTTGGTACACCCATAAACAGCATAAAGATGACTGAAGACAGAGAACAATTTAAAACCGCTATGATAAAGAGTAACGTTCCAGTGCTAGAGAGTTCTCCTGCATATAATATAAGGCAAGCCCTGGATGTTGCAAGTAAAATAGGATACCCAGTGATAATCAGGGTTGCATACACACTTGGTGGCAAGGGAGGTGGAGTTGCACATAATGAATATGAACTTCAAGAGATTGTACAACGCGGATTGTCCTTAAGTTTGGTAAATCAGGTTCTAATTGAAAAATACATCGGAAGCTGGAAACAAATTGAATATGAGATAATGAGGGACTGTACAGGTAACAGTATTGCAATTTGCAATATGGAAAATGTTTTAGGAATGAGAGTCCACACAGGCGACAATATTGTTATTGCTCCTTCACAGACGATCAATAATGAAGAATATCACAGACTACGATCAGCTGCTATTAGAGCAGTTGAATATTGCGGTATCATAGGAGAATGCAATATTCAATTTGGTTTAGATCCATTAAGTGAATCTTATTGCGCAATAGAAATAAACGCCAGACTTTCTAGATCATCGGCACTAGCTAGCAAAGCAACAGGATATCCATTGGCGTATATGGCTGCAAAAATGGCTCTGGGTTACTCTCTCACAGAACTAATTAATAGTATAACTAAGGCTACCACAGCTTGTTTTGAACCTTCACTTGATTATGTAGTTCTAAAGATGCCTAGATGGGATTTCAGAAAATTTGAATTAGTAAATAGAAGAATTGGTACTAGTATGAAGTCAGTAGGGGAAGTAATGGCAATTGGTAGGACGTTTGAAGAAGTCTTACAAAAAGCAATTAGAATGAACGACGCCGGAAAAGTGGGTTTAGTCGGTAATGACGAAGATGTAAACGAAGAACTAGAATTAGTTGAGCAAAAATTATTGTATCCAAGTGATGAAATTTTATTTGATGTTGTTAAGGCAATGAGATTGGGCATTCCCATATCTAGAATAAATAATCTTTCAACTATAGATTCATGGTTCTTAATTAAAATCAAAAACATCTTGGATTTAGATGATAAATTACATGACGTCGATGTATCTGATATTACTGAGAATTTAATGCGAGATGCAAAAAAGCATGGATTTTCAGATTTACAAATTGGGCAGTGTTTAGGATTGAAGGAGATAAGTGCAAGAAAGGTGAGGCAAAAATTTGGTATCAACCCAGTGGTGAAACAAATTGATACGCTAGCTGCAGAATGGCCTGCAAAAACAAATTATCTTTATTTAACCTATGGAGGAGACAAAGATGATATTGTTTTTAGAAAAGAGAAAAATTCTGTAATGGTCCTTGGTGCAGGACCTTACAGAATAGGAAGTAGTGTAGAATTTGACTGGGGTACGGTCAATATGGTTTGGGGTCTGAAAAATAATGGTATAAAATCTGTATCAGTTATTAACTGCAATCCAGAAACAGTCTCTACTGATTACGATATATCCGATAGACTATATTTTGAGGAGTTATCATTAGAACGAATTCTGGATATATATGAAAAAGAAAACCCAAAGGGAATTGTTACATGTGTTGGAGGACAGACAGCAAATAATCTTGTTCCTAAATTAGGTCAACTAAAGGTACGTATTATTGGTACTGACAGTATCCATACTGATATGGCTGAAGACAGAGAAAAGTTCAGTCTATTACTCGATTCGTTGAATATAAAACAGCCTCCCTGGAATAAATTTATGAGTTTAAGCGGAGCCAAAATTTTTTCTCAAAACGTAGGATACCCTGTTTTAGTAAGGCCTTCATATGTGTTAAGTGGTGCAGCTATGAAAGTAATTTGGAATGAAGAACAGTTAGAACGGTATATTAACGAGGCGGCGCAAGTTAGCCCAGAATATCCGATTGTGATTAGCAAATTCTTTCAGGATTCAGCAGAGGTTGAAGTAGATGCGGTATGCAATGGAAAGGATGTCATAATAGGTGCATTAATTGAGCACATTGATTATGCAGGTATTCATTCAGGAGATGCTATGATGTGTATACCACCATGGAGGTTGAACAGACAAACAATGAATACAATAGTAGATTACTCCAATATGATAGCACGAAAATTGGAGGTAAAAGGTCCGCTTAATATTCAGTACTTGGTCAAGGATGAGGAAGTATATGTGATAGAGGCAAATGTCAGAGCATCAAGAACTATGCCTTTTGTCTCAAAAATAGTTGGAATTAATTTGATTTCGTTAGCGGCTAAAGCTATTATTAATGGTAATTTACCAGACGGCCTTAATGAACCATGGTTAAAAGTTAGTGGCTTTGGAATAAAAGTCCCACAGTTTTCATTTATGCAATTAGAGGGTTCAGACATAGTCTTAGGAGTTGAAATGCAATCAACAGGTGAAGTTGCTTGTCATGGAAACAGTTTTTACGATGCCTTGTCAAAAGCTTATGAAGCAGCTGGATATAATTTACCACTTTCAGGATCGGCCTTAATAACTATAGGAGGACAAAAAAACAAAGAAAAAATGCTTTCGCTGATTTCACTCATAAATTCTATGAAATTTAAAATTCTAGCAACTGAACACACGGCTGAATTTATTAAAAACAACATCACTAAAAATGTGCAAGAAGTTCACAAGATAAGTGAACCAGTAAGAAAACCAAATATTTCAGATCTCCTTTATGACAAGAAAATAGATTTCATAATAAATATTCCTTCTACCTCTACAATTGAAAAGTACGTTGGAATGCTGGATGATGAATATCAAATCAGAAGAAAAGCTGTTGAAATGGGGATTCCTGTTCTTACCACAGTAGAATCTGCAATTTCATTCATACATTGTTTGGACTGGAGAAATAAAAATAAACCATCAATCAACGCATTGTCCAAATATCATATTAATTAAAAGTCAGTGGCTAAAACATTACTTAGAATATTTTCATTTCCAATTATGGTTCCATCTATTGATACAATCAAACACTTATCTATAATTTCTTCTCTCAATATTTTTTTCAAAATGGGTGAATTTGCTTTCTTGTTTTTTAGTTTACTAGTGCTATAAATATATCTATTAAATGAGGGTAACAATATAAGATCCAACAATCCTTTTGTACTCGGAAATATGGCTTCTTTTTTTACTTTTAAAAAAATCCACATTTTTTGTCCATTCAAAAGGCTATTTTCTCTGAAAAATGTTGGATGTATGTGTCCCATAATAATTTTATTGATATTAGACCTGAGATCTGATGGAAACGTATGTCCGTGTGTTAAGAGAATGTCATCCAATACCATTCCTTTAATCCCAATTAGATGTACATTTTCAGGAGTAATCAATCCTATCCTTGAGTCATGATTTCCAGGAATTAAATAGACTTCACACAGTTTTGATAATGAACCCAGAAAATTTGGAATAAGATTCCAATCTTCCTTTCCTACCTTATAGATATTGTTTTTTATGTCACCAAGTAATACAATAGAATTTACTTTTTTTGAAATAACAACATCTCTCAATTCTATTTCAATTTCTTTTATGATATTATACCAATCAATAGCAATATCCCTATTTTGCGACCAATAGGTACTACCTATATGTAAGTCACTGATTACCATTACCCTGTTTAATCTATCATCATTAAAAACATCAATCAATAATGCTGGTTTGTTCTCAACTATATTGATTTGACTCATTATGTATTACAAAGTATTATCGTATATTAAAAACATTGGATTTTTTTAAAAAATTTGAATAGTTTTAATTTTTTTACATGGACCAAATTCTTGTAAACAACGAATTTAGAAAATGAACATCATCGAATATATTAATGCCAGAAGAGTTAAGACCACTCATTAGTGATCGATATTATGAATTGTAACTTGCTGGTAACAACCTTTAAGTACAGAGAAGGTGATGCTTTTGATGAATTATCCCAGTTATTGGATATGCTCGGTGATAAGGAACCCTCAATTGAGATTACCTCTATTTCAGGTATTATTCTGGCAAATACTCATCTTGATCCCCTTCAAATAGTAGAAAATTGTAGAGAAATGGTTAGAAATGAGCCATGGAGGTTCAGATATGTCCTGAGAATTATACCATTAGAAAAAATTTGTAGGGCAGAATTAACTGATATTCATAACGTTGTCAATCAGCTTTGCCCAAAAATAGGTCAACATGAAACATTTATGGTCATGATAGAAAAAAGGCATACTAAATTACACTCTAAAGAAATTATTTCCACTGTGACTAGTGATATAGATAAGAAAGTAAATCTAGATAATCCAAATTGGATAATATTGATCCAAATAGTAAATAGACTAGCTGGGATTTCAATTCTCAGATCCAATCAAATATTTAGTTCTGTCAGAGAAAAAATATCTGTACAATAATTGGTCCATTGCAAGTTCATTTGTAAGGAATCTTATTGGTAACAATAATAACTTGGTGGGAATGTTTTCCAATTATAATTTTCCAATATTATTAATTTTTAGCATCGAGCTTACTGCTTCATCCTTGTTGGTGGTTGTTATATTACTCGATGTATATACAAATGGCCATGAAAGAAAAATACCCAAGCTCCTAATGAAGTAATAAATAAAGTATGGGTATTATTGGATTGACTTCCCTGAAGATTATCAATTGAAACTTTCGAATTGGATGCTTGTCTGTCCTTCTAGCACCTGCAAGTCCATTATGAAAGGTGAAATTTCGTCTCCTTGATTAATCCTTGACCAAGATTCTAATTTCATGCATATATTGGGAGATTTTAAACTCGTTTATGATATTAGTAACGGACACTTATCTGCCAATAAGCAAGAATTGGTAGAACACATGTCCTTTGAATTTTCTTGTGATTTTTCTGACATTCAGTCGGAAGACTCACACAAACAAACCAATGAATAAATCCTGAAATTTATGTAAACCTGAAATTTTGTGCAAAGCGTAAATTTATGCAAAGACCTTTTAAGGAGTTTAAGTGCTTAAATTTAACTATTTTCACGGTTGTAAGTTAAACTGATTTTGTAAAATTATAAAAGATCGAGTCCCGAATCTATAAGAGGAATAGGAAAATTATATTTAGAACCTAAAAATCCAACACTAAAAATAACATTCAGATTGGATTTCTAGTAAATACGTTTTACTAGACTTAAAGTTCTCGTTTTACGCAATACATTGCATGAGCCTGAAGGAAATCAGAACGGAGGTGGAAAAATGAGTATTTTGTTGCATGTTCCAGCACCAGTCAAAAAATTAGTGACAAAATCAAAGTATGTAGAACCAACAACAACCTCTACTATATTACTAATATCAGTAGCATTATTTATCGCATTTATTTTCATGGTAAATATAGGAGTATTATTGTCAGAGAATATAATGAACTCTGCATGTAGAGATAAAATTGTAGGATTTGAGGAGCGTGGAATGTATACCAATTCTGGTGAGTTCAAACTAGCATTGTCCTACTGTGGAACCAGTTAAGACAAATTTTTTTTTAAACTTTGTGTTTAGAATGACTATGATAAAACTAAACTTTAGCAAAGGCCTCTTTTAAGTTTGAGATTCTCTGCTCATAACTTTAGTGACAATATGAAATTGGGCAATAATATTCTGAACTATGGATTAAAAAAATAAAGAGAAGGTTATCTACGGCGGAATTTGTCCGTTTACTATGTCACCTAGGTCTGACGGATTTTTCTTACCTGTTAACCTGTCTGCGAAATTTCCTAGACCTTCACGTGGCGTATCGTGATCAGTATCACTCGAATCCGGATTGCTGGAGTGCTCACCGACTTCTCTCCCATCATTTTTTGCTGCTTTACTCGTACTTTTTCCCCAACCGTCACACGGTGTGTCACTGCACTGCTTCGCACCGCTAACAATGGCTAAATTCAAAGCGCCTGCTGTCGCTGCAGTTGCCAATGCGAGTATGCCTGCAATTATTCCTACGATTACGGTTGTATTCACAATACCTCCCCGGAACAGCGCACTTTTTAACCTTTACTTATCATTCAGTAGTAATTTTGTATAGGAAGTAATTTACCGTAAATGTTCTAGTAGAAATTACACTATCTTTTTATTATTTTATTTGCTATAATTTCATGGATATCCTTAGAGGACCAAAATTTTCTCTCATAACTTTAGTTGAATTATAATGATATAAGTAAAAAGTTGGGTATCAATAACGCTGGTCCATCTGTTTGCGTAGAGAAAGTATTCGATTCCATAAATTCGACACAGTAATGACAGCACTGTTGGGTATCAATAATGCTGGTCCATCTGTTTGCGTAGAGAAAGTATCGATTCCTCTCCATAATTTTTTTGATTTTAATTCATTAATATATTCCAAAATTTTGAAATTAATTGTCTTTGTTCCTAATTAAAGATAGTTTATACTGAATTGATTGAGGTATTTCAAAGTTAACATTATTTATCATACGTTTTCAATACCAAAAATGAGTGTATCACTTTAAATTAGAAGTCACCTTACAATGAAACGATTGCTGCTTTTTCCGTTAGAATTTTTAGAAATTCCTTTTTATTAAAATTGCTACATGGAAACTCCAATTTTTCACATATGTCAAGCATTTTTTCTTTAGTTGCATTCAAGAGAAAGCTATTTTGTTTGACAAACAGTTTACGTAAATATTTTATCGAATCAATAATTGGACGTTTCCTTTCAGAAAGTAATACGAAACATCCAGAACCATTATTTTTTATCCCTCCGATATTAATTGCTTTATCGACTTGATTACTACAAACAATTCTCAGTAGAAGTTCCATCTCCAATCTTTTAGCAATTTTGATATTTCTCTTGTTACATTCCAAAATAATCTTTATTACTTCAAAGATATGTCTTTTACCAAAAATATAACTTGGATTAATACCCTGAATCATAACGTCTGGGAACATCTTTCTAAATCTTGGAATTGTTACTCCAATGTCAGCAACAAAAAGAGAATCTGTACAGATAATTGCTACAAAAAGCGAATCAATTTTATACAATGGGAGGTTACTATTGGCTTTGATCTTTTCTCTCATGTCAAGCTAAATATTGTCAAACACTAAATAGAGTTAACCGCCATGTATTAGATTTGCAATAGTCACAATGTCACCAGATTTGATTTTTTGATCAACGCCGCATATTGATAAATCTACACCATTAATCAAGATCAAGAGATTCTCTTTATCAATAAAATTAGAATTGTCAATGTCTCGATTAAGTATGGAAAATATATTTGATATCATAATTTCCTTTTCATTAATTATAATGGTGTCTTTACCACAAAATTTCTTGATGGAGCCTAATAGCTTTAATGTAATCAATTTCCTACCAGTTACCTAATGATCATGTCTCGTCAACAACTTGTTCAATTTTCTTATTTTGTTCTTTAGTTTGCTTGTTGATATATGAAGCAATATAACCGGCTATCTGATTTCTCAATTCCTTCGAATTAACTTTTGCAACCTCATCTATTATTTTCTTATTTTGTTGAAAATCAACATTAAATTTATCTGGATATCGGTTTAAGAGCTCTGCTGAATGTTTCTTAACTCTATTCAATATATGACACTATTCAAGAAGGCTATTTTATACCTTCCTTATTCAAGTAACTATATTTAGATACTAATCAAGGAATAAAATTGAGTTATTTTCAAGTGTGTCTATCACGTTCTTGGGAGGTAAGCGAAGAACTTCCGATATGCTTCTTACGACACTCATGAGAGCTGAACTTGGAAGTGTAATAACATTCTTAAAACAAGATGGATATCTTACTGGTCCATCTGTTTCAATTAGTAACCTACTTTGATTTGTTAACTTCAAAAGATTTTGTTTTTTCTTTGAAAATACTAGCGAAGGTCCGTAGGAAATATACAGGCCCGTAGCAAGAGATTTCTCTAATTGCTGCGGAGTTCCATCAAACCAATGAAGGCATACTCTTTTCAGTTTATAAGTCGACAAGACATTCAATATTTGGTCTAGTGAATTTCTAGAATGTATTGAAACGGGTTTATCGTATGTTTCTGCAATAGATAACATTTTATTGAATATTTGAACTTGTGATATTTCAGTATTTTTTTGTTGATTGTAGTAAGCAGGATCTAGTCCTATTTCACCAATTCCATTAATATTGTGTAGATTTGCGGTAACAATTTCTTCAAACATCGAAATATTTTCGTCTGCGAATTGTGGGTGGATTCCAACAAAATTATAGGCAACGCTTTGAACATTCTTTACCTCAAAAAGTTTTATTGCCTTTAATGAAGTCGAATTGTTTACTGTCACAGAACATGCTTTTATTCGCATTCCTCTCAAAGTTGTGAGTATTGACGGCAAAAAATTATCATATGCAGTATCAGTAAGATGAATATGAGAATCGTATAACGTATAGCTCATTTTGGATAATAACCTGACAAAATTTTATCAATTAATCAAGTTACATAAAATAAAAAAATCCTTCAGGTAACTAGTTCTATTCGTCTTTTGTCCTTTGTTAACCAACTTACTCTTACTAATCCAAAAATTTCTAAATCGAGTAACGTTTTGTTTAAATCAGCCCCTGTTATTTGTACGCCATCTTTTTCTAGATTGCTCATTAACTCATTATCCGACAAATTTCCTACTTCTTTTATTTTTTCTAACACAATATTTCTTATAGGATATTTCAAGTGTCTTCACCAAATTCAGAATATACAGTTATGTTTATTTGGTTTATTTGCATATTATAAATACTCTTCTAAATAATTTGAACTGCGCAAATCATGATTGAACATTCATAATCTGGTATTCATAGATAGGATTGTATGGAAATTAAAGTGATCTGATAAAGGTACAAGAATATTGATCTTTGTCTTTCAGTAAGCATCAAAATGTTGATTTTTATTATTAATGAAGGAAAGTTACAATGCGTTGGCGGAATTTGAATTCTATGGTACTAAGACATGATATGAGTATCAATATGGAAAAGATAATCATACTGCTAACCAGTGAAAAATTTGATTATTTTCTTATTTTATTTAATTATCAAGTGACTTGAGAGTAAATACAAATCTTGATCCTTCAAATTCGCTTATTCCTTGTCTTTCCCAATTTACTTCATAATTATGGGTAATTTGCTTTCCAATTATGCTTATTTTTCTGGGAAGATTGGCAAAAAGAGATTCGACTTTTTCTAGATTCTTTGTCATTAAAAGTGACCGTCGCCTTTTCATCAGATATTTGACTGCAACATTTTTGTGGAGATATCCCAATTCCTGAATTTTTTCCTTTCCGTTAACTATAATAAATTCACGCTTAGTCAATGCTGACAACTTTTTGATTTACTTAAAAAGACTAATTGTCAACTCCAATAGTACAATATAGGTTAATTTGATCTCATATTAACTGTCCATGCATGTCAAATACGAAATATAACATTTTGTAAGTTTTCGTACATATAGTAGCATTTTAGGTATATAAGAAAGATTTATTACTTTTATAGCATATATCAAATGTATGTATTCTCAAACTTTTTCCGTACCTCATGCAGTGAAACAAATAATCAGTTCTAACACGTTATTTTTTCAGGCGTTAAGCTCAGGTATTGCGAACTATACGGCGTTAGCACAAAAAATCAAACCACAAGTTGAAAAACTAACAAAATCCGAAGTTAATATTAACACTCTTGTAGTAGCTATAAAACGATTTGCGGATTCTTTGGATGAAATCGACTATGAAAATCATCCAGTTTTCGACGGAGTCAGAATGACCCTTACAGGTAGTATTATTGATATTGACTTCCATGAAACCGATGAGGTTTATCGAGTCTTAGATGAGATATTTGAATTGGGCAGCGGATACAATATGTTCAGGAGTAACAAGCAAATTCGACTGTTTGCTGAAGACATAGAAGAAATTCGAAGTGTGTTCAAATCTTCCAACGAAGCTGCTACCGGAGAAATAAAAGATGGGCTTTCTAAAATTACTATTACTGTTCAATCAGATAAAGAAAATACTTATGAAGTACTCTCAATCGTTTTTTCCATACTACACAACAATCGTATTCCTTTGTACAACGCTTTTTTCTCACAAAATGAAATAATTTTGATTTTAAGTATGAATGATGCCGCTAAGGCGTTTGAAGTCATTAGAGAAAAACTTTACAGCCCTAATTAGGATTGCTTGCTATTTCCCTTCACAGATTGTGATAATTAAATCCAAAAGAAAATGAGAGTAGTGGAACTTGTATCATCTGTAGTACTGAACCGAAACTTTCTCTCCCGGTTTACCTTCTCTTTGCGCTTTAATCTTCTTGACGCCCTCTTCAATATGTCTCATCATTACATGCGCCTCTGATGCATGTTTTGCAGCTTCTTCAGGTGTGGGATATTTTGCGAGATATTCGTGTAGAACTAATGATACAGCTGTATTAACGACAGAGCTTGTGTCAGCACCACTGAAACCATCAGTCATTTCAGCGATTTTGGACAAGTCAACATCTGAACCAAGTGGCTTGTCCTTACTGTGTATCTCCAATATTTTTTGTCTAGCTAATTTATCGGGTAACGGAACTAACAAGATTTTATCAAATCTCCCAGGTCGTAACAATGCAGTATCAATAATATCAGCTCTGTTTGTTGCAGCCAGTACTACTACTCCTGAAAGTGACTGTATACCATCTAATTCTGTAAGCAATTGTGACACTACTCTTTCTGTAACCATACTATCTCCGCCCATTCCTCTAACTGGGGCTATTGAATCTATTTCATCAAAGAATACCACACATGGAGCCGCCTGTCTTGCTCTTCTAAAAATTTCCCTAATGCCGCGTTCTGATTCTCCTACCCACTTACTCAGGAGTTCTGGTCCCCTTACACTAATGAAATTGGCTTCAGACTCGGTGGCAACAGCCTTGGCTAAGAGTGTCTTACCAGTTCCTGATAGACCGTGCAACAATAGACCCTTTGGCATAGCGTGACCAAGTTTGGTATAAAGTTCTGGAAATCTTAGTGGCCATTCTACAGCTTCCTGTAATTCACGTTTAATACCCTCTAATCCGCCTATCGCAGACCAAGGAACATCTGGTGATTCCAAATATACTTCTCTCATCGCAGAAGGCGTAACCTCCTTTACTGCATTATCAAAGTCGGCTTTAGTAACTACGAGTTTATTTAAGACTTCAGGAGATAGCTTCTCATCTTCCAAATTTAATTCAGGTAACAATCTTCTCAGACATTTCATGGCAGCTTCTTTACAAAGATATTCAAGATCAGCTCCAACAAAACCATGTGTTACAGCAGCCACTCTATCTTGTTCTACATCGGTATCAAGAGGCATATTTCTTGTATGAATCTGCAATATTTCCAGCCTTCCACGCTTATCTGGGACTTTGATCTCAATCTCTCTATCGAACCTTCCTGGTCTTCTAAGAGCTGGGTCTATAGCATTTGGACGATTTGTTGCCGCAATTACAATAACCTTACCTCTTGCCTCAAGTCCATCCATGAGAGATAATAATTGAGAGACGACCCTTCTTTCGACCTCACCAGTAACTTCTTCTCTTTTGGGAGCAATTGAATCTATTTCGTCGATAAATATTATGGAAGGCGCCTTTTCTTTTGCTTCCTTGAAAATTTCTCTTAATCGAGCTTCAGATTCGCCATAAAATTTACTCATAATTTCTGGTCCAGAAATACTTATAAAATGAGCATTACTTTCATTCGCAACCGCTTTTGCAAGAAGGGTTTTTCCTGTTCCAGGAGGCCCATATAATAACACACCTTTAGGGGCTTCAATGCCTAATTTTTCAAAGATTTCAGGGTGTCTCAATGGCAGCTCTATCATTTCTCTGACTTTTTGAATTTCTTCCTTTAGCCCTCCAATGTCTTCATAGGTTACCTGAGGAACACCTCTAAGGGTTTCACCTTTTTCTGCGATATGAAATATAGTTTTCTGAGTCACCAATACTGCATCTGATGCTGGTGTTACTCCTATTACTTGAAAGGTAAGTCTACCGCCAAAATAAGGCACCATGACATTATCTCCTTTAATCAATGGTACACTTTCGAGTGCATCAGCAAGGTAACGTTCGTCAATTGGTGGTATAGCCTCCAACGGTGCAACTATTACCTTTTCTGCAGGAACAGCTTTTATCTTTCTCACAATTACGGTATCTCCAATGGCAACGCCTGCGTTGTTTCGAACTAGGCCATCTACCCTTACAATTCCCTTGCCCTCATCAGAAGGATAAAGTGGCAAACATTTTGCGACTGTCCTTCTTTTTCCTCGAATTTCTATAACGTCGCCCGTAGATGCAGTTAACGAGTCCATTGAATCATAATCAATTCTAGCCACTCCACGACCTACGTCTCGAGTATATGCTTCGAGAACCTTCAGCGAGAGAGTGTTTTGACTCACAATAGCAAGTACTATCATACCTATCTTTATACCTTTGTCGAGGATTACTCACCGCAAATCTTGGTAAGTCAAACATCAGATAAAAGTAATTTAATTTCCAACATTATCCATATTTTGTAAAAAAAACATGCGCTACGAATCTTATTATTACGACAAAAAATGAATTGATTATAAGATTGTACTAAATATACAGATTGCAATTTTCACTCTACCAAAAGATTAAAATCATGATGATACTCAATAATTTGATTGGGCTGTATTGGGCAAGAGACCTTTAGTACGCAGAAGGGGAAAAGGAGGGAAACAATTTCAGTCCATTAAAACAGGAAAAATTGTACCCGCCAAATATCCATATTTACAATCATCTGAACAAAAAATTGGTTCTATAGTTGACATTGTTCACGAAAGGGGAAGAGATGCACCCTTGGCTAAAATTCAATTTGATAAGGAATTTAGCTATTTGCCTGCTCCTGATGGAATGGAAGTTGGAGAAAAAATCCAAATTGGAAATAATATTGATTTTAAACCAAATAACATTTTAGCATTAGAATCCATTCCAGACGGTACCCTTATTTGTAATGTAGAGAGGAACATTGGGGATGGTGGAAAGCTTGTAAAGTCAGCTGGATCTTCTGCAGTGGTATTTTCTCATACCTCTCAAGGTGTATCGGTAAAATTACCATCTGGGAAATTCACAACTTTAAATCCAAATTGCAAGGCAATGATAGGAGTTGTTTCTGGTGCAGGAAGAAAAGAAAAACCATTTCTCAAAGCAGGAAATAAGGCCAGATACATGATTGCACATGGCAAGCTTTATCCCACAGTCAGGGGAATAGCACAAGCAGCAGTTTATCACCCACATGGAGGTGGAAGACATCAACATGTAGGTCGACAATCATCAGTCGGAAGGACAACCCCGCCTGGAAGAAAAGTAGGAAATATTTCCCCCAGAAAGACTGGTAGAGCCAGAATAAAAGAAAAAAAGCGATAGTCGATTGCATTCAAAAACTTTTTTGTAACGTTATTCATAATGAGAATAAGAAATAATATACTATGAATATGACGGTAAAATTCAGCAAGCTAATCACATTAATGCAGAAGACCCTTCGAAACAATAATCTTGTTAGACCTACTGCCCTGAAAAACTTACAAATTCAAGAAGCCGGTGATCCCTTCAAAATATTGATAGGAACTATATTGTCAGCACGAACTAGGGACGAGATCACTACCAAAGTAATTAAATCGCTCTTTACTGAGTTCAAGAAACCTAATGAGTTATCTGAAGCAAATTTGAAAGAACTAAAGAAAGTGATTCAGAAAATAGGCTTCTATAACGTAAAGGCTGCCAGAATAAAAGAGGTATCACAAATAATAGTTGAAAAATACAATGGCAAGGTTCCATCCAATATAGGCGATCTTCTTACATTACCAGGAGTCGGAAGAAAGACTGCAAACTGTGTTCTTGTGTACGGATTCAAAAAACCTGCCATTCCAGTAGATGTCCACGTTCATAGAATTTCCAATAGAATTGGAATTGTAAATACCAAAAAGCCTGAAGAAACTGAAATTGTCTTAAAAAAATCAATAGAGAGAAAATATTGGACCGGAGTAAATGAAACTTTTGTCACATTTGGTCAAAACATATGTTTGCCGAAGAATCCAAAGTGCAATGTTTGTCACTTGACAAAATTATGCAAATATTACAAAAAAAATACCTAATCTCGTTTTTTTCTAATAATTAGTACCAATAAGATTGCTCCAATAGCGACGATCGTTATTAAGGGCATATAGTATAATGGAGATTCAGCAGGATTACCAAAAAGAATATCAAATGACATTGTACCTCCATTTGTATTGTTTGCATCATTTACTTGATCTTTACCATATATTGAAACTGATCCAACAATAAAATCATTTACTGACAGTTTGTCAATTATGATTCTCTTACCATTAGTTATGGTTAAACCCTGATTGCTTGCATGAGCTACAAAGATTGGTTGGTCCCTTGACCATCCGTCTTTATCTCGTTCATATACTTTAATATATCCAGATTCTTTTGTATTAACGGCAGCCCAGAATTTTCCAGTTTTATCGCTAAACATTGCTAATTCTATGAACTTGTCACTTGGCGCAGGTTCTTGAAGCCTTACTATAGTTTTGGCATTTTCTGAATCTAAATAGGATAAATTGTTCTGAATAGTCAATTGCCAGTTGGTGGGTATGGGTTTTGAGAAATTGTAAACTAATGGTTGTCTTCTGTAATTATTAGATGCATCATAATCTACAATAAATCGCTCAGAATTCCTTGTTTTTATAACGTCATGAACACTGCTCTGTCCATTAATTGACATCATGGAATAAATTATTAAAAATACTACTGCAGTTAGTCCAAGTTTTACTGGTCCTATCAAGATTTATTCAACTACAAATGGTTTTTCTGATTTAAGAATTAACTCTGATATTTCTGGCCGCATTAAATGCTTTTCTGGAATTTTACCCGAATTTACCATTTTTCGAATCATAGTTCCACTTAGTTCTTCTTTTGATTCTACTCCATGGGGACATGTTTTTTCGTTAGCATAAGATATACATTTCTTACAAAAATAAAAAGATGGAAAGATTACTGGTATAATATCCAAATCGGGATATTCATTAAATATTTCCTGGGCGGCAAATGGGGGATAATAATTCCCTATGCCAGCATGATCCCTGCCTACGATGAAATGTGTACATCCAAAGTTTTTTCGCATAATTGCGTGATGTATCGCTTCACGCGGACCCGCATACCTCATTATTGTATGGGTAGTAGAAAACAATACACTATTTTTCGGAAAATAATTCATGATTAACGACTCATAGGCATTAATTATTAGACTGTCAGTGAAGTCCCCTATCTTTTTTTTGCCTATTAGCGGGTTGACAAACAATCCGTCGTAGAGGTTCAGAGCAGCTTTTTGAAGCATTTCATGAGCAACATGAGGTACATTTCTAGTTTGAAACCCTACGACTGTTTTCCACCCTCGCCTGACAATCTCTGAACGTGTTTCAGATGGATGCATTCTAAACTTTTGGATTTCATCATTTTCTTTCAAATGAAAAATTTCCACTCCTCCGCCGACTAGGAATTCTTTCATCTTAGATAACCGATTTACCCCAGGATGATTAACGTCAGTAGTACCGTACACTGCATTGGCGACATTCTCCTTATTATATCCGTAAATATTCTCTACATGCATTATACCAAATTTTTCGCCACCTGAACAAAGAACAACATCCTTTAATTCCTTCATCTGCTTTGCAATTTCCTTTTCGGTATCAAGAACGATAGGGATGGTCCATGGTATACTGTTACTCAATCGTCCTTCTTTTAGGACATTCAGAAAATCCTCTTGAATCATAAAACCTTCAAGTGGACTAAAGACACCTGTAGCTATATTTTCAGCATCATTTCTAATGTCAGTAGATACTTCAAAACTCTTCAAATCGTCATAATTTTTTTCAATATATTTATTAATTAATTTACCACCATGTGGTAAAATTAGACTAGCTGCCAATAATAATCATTTACCTTCTTCTTCCCAATGCAGACCACATTCTTTATGAGAATCAGTTTCCCACCACCATCTTCCCGCCCGCGGATCTTCGCCTTGCTTGACAGCTCTCGTACAAGGTTCACAACCAATGCTGAGATATCCTCTATCATGTAATTCATTATATGGAATTTTATTATCATCAATATACTGCCAGACTTCATCATTAGTCCAGTCGGCCAATGGATTTAATTTAATAATATTGTTGTTCAAGGTGTCAACCTCTATCTTCTTTATCTTGTTTCTAGTTACAGATTGTTCCCGGCGAAGCCCGGTAATCCAACAATCGAATTGTTTTAGGGCTCTTTTCAACGGTTCAACCTTCCTAATATTGCAGCATAATTTCCTGTTTTCCACGCTTTCATACATTAGATTCATTCCTTTGTTTCCGACCATCTCTTCAACTTCATTTGCATTTGGGAAATAAACGGCAATATTAATGTCATATTTTTTTCTTATCTTGTCAATAAGATCATAAGTTTCCTGATTTAGTCTACCAGTATCCAAGGTAAATACTCTAGTGAGATTCCTGTTAATTTTCACCATCATATCAATTAATACAACATCTTCGGCACCAAAGCTCGAAGCAAGTACCATTTTTTCACCATATTTCTTGAATCCCCATCTTAGTATCTCAGGTGCAGGTTTTGATTCTAGTTCTTCGGCAATATCCCTTATATTGTTCATCAACGCCTCTTGTGCCTTCTCGTTATCATGGTTTATCTGCATTATTTTTAAATTGAGAAAAATAGGCTTATAATCATATTCTTTTTATCGCTTTAAATTAATAAGGCTAACTAACTTAAATATACTTGAATAGTTTTATCCATTAGGAAGATTTCAATATTAGTGTTCGATATGAGTGATATGTGGGGGTTTTAGTTTTTGGCTCATGACTTTTGGCAAAATATATTCAAATATCAGAATCTGGGCTTCGATCCAATTGGATGGATATCAAATTGCTCTAATGAAGTTGATTATTTTTCATTAGGAAAATCTTTCGAAAAGATAAAACATAATTCATGGGCCAACTTGTCGTGGTTTGATTCATTCCACTATAGCGGAAAAAACCCCGATATAACACGCAGAACATACAATGTTAACGAATCAATTTCAGAGGATATGAAAAACAAGAAAATTATATCATTAATGAGAATTCACAATGAAGTCGCAGAAGATCAACAAAGTTTGTCCCTTCTTCTAAATAATTTTTTTGGTAAAAAATCTCCTAAACACCAGTTAAGAAGAATCGTACTTTCTACGACATCACAGTATGAATCACAATTTGGACTGGTTGACTACATCGACACACATAGAGGGAATAAGTTCGGATATACTGCTGTTAATATTTCGTCTGGAAAACTAATTGATCCTGACGAAGAGCCAGATTCAATGGTTAACACTTCAATTGCCTTAACTTCAGCATTAGAAAATCTCTTGCTACTTGGATGTACCTTAGGTTTTAGAATAATACCGATATATGACGCACCAGACGAGAATCTACTTGACAGAATTAGAGTAAATAATGATATGTTTGCAGCAAAATATAACTTATTACTTGATGATTATAGTTCCCTAAAATTAGGAAAACTCTTCTATGGAGCAACAGCATATGCTCACTCCACCAAGGAATTACCAGTGAGATATGATCTCATTCAACCCGGCATGGTATTAATATTGACTGATAAATTTGGTTCGTTAACCCCATTGAGCATTTATACAATAAATCATATCGGTGAAATGAATTCTATCATAGGTAAGCATGAGTCAATCGACATCAACATAAAGAATGAAATAATAAAATCATTAACCCAACCTAGGTTTTCCTTGGGCAAGATAATTTCAAAATATTGTGCTGACTTTGGAAAGGAAATTGATACTAACGCGAACATTGTCGGCGTGTTTCCTGTTGGATCGGATGGGATTTTAGCATTGATCAATTTCGCTACAATTTCAAATGCTCACGTGGTAGTAAATGAAATTCCAATAAAATATGAGGAATTGGCTAGATTTGCTACAGATGAATTTCTTGTATCTAATTCAACAGCGTCTATGAATGGATGTCATTTGATAATTTCATCTGAAGATTTGGCACCAGTAATTTTGGAAGATCTAAAAAAACATAATTTCAATCCACAGATAATAGGTTTTGTTACTGATAAGGAACGACCAATGGTTACCATAAATAATAATATAAACAAATATGTAGCAGCAAAACACATTACATCACTCTACAATATTTCATCATAAATATCGTTATAAAGGAAGATCCTACAAATTTAGAAATATTTTATTATTTGATAGAACCGTAAAATAATATGGATAGAAAAACTTCCGATACCTGCATATTCTGTAAGATTGCTCTAAAGAAAATTGATGCCAAAATAATAGACGAAAATGAAAATGCAATTGCATTTCTTGATGCGTCTCCATTGACAGCTGGTCACACCCTGGTTATTACAAAAAAACACTATACAAAGTTACAAGAGGTTGAACTTGATCAAATGGCCCATTTATTTAATCTGCTACACAAAATATTACCGTCCATAGAAAAAGGAACAGGTGTACAAAGTACTTTAATAGCTATCCACAATGGTAAAGATGCAGGACAAGTAATACCACATTTACATGTACACATAGTGCCAAGAAAGGCTGGCGATGGCGGAGGGGCAATCCATTCTATATTTGATTCAAGCAATAGATTAGATGAGGATGAAATGAATCAAGTACTCAATAGCATTAAAGAATAATTTGGTGATTACTAAAGTACAGTAAAATACAATTTCTCCTCCATAATTATTAAAAAATCAAATCTGTATTTAAATTAATAGAATAGAAAAGTTTGGAAGTAGTTGTCAGTTTATCCTAAAATCTCCTCAACTAAGGTAATACAGTTGAATTCAGAATATTATTTTGTGCAAGATAACCAATAAACCGCTTATCCTTACAATAAGTGTATGATGAGGAAGCCATTTGACAATCTTTTTGAAGTGAAACTAATTCAGTATCACATGAGGGACTAGCAACCTCAAAAGTTGAGTTTGAGTTAGGCATGCTGAAACATTTCTCAATTATACTTTCTGCATATTGAGAAATTCTTGTTGAAAGAGCTTCTTGGGCTTTTTTCAGAATGGAAGGATACTGAACAAGCCTAGCATCGTTACATGCAAGTAACTCATTAGGATGTGAATTACAATTACTAATTATGGTGGACATCAATGACTGACAATTAACGGCTATAGAATCAAGGCACTTATCGATACCATTGATTGCTAATTGTAGGGCATTTTTCCATTGGACTATTGCTGGGTCATTAGGTTTTGTTTGGTATAATTCTGCAGCCTTATTGTTATCAATTCCTAGGTTTTCATGCCATGCAAAAGTTTGAGCATGCAGAATCAACATTAACAAAAAAGTAACCGTTACTGCCACTAACACCGAATTTGTCAAATTTACAGTCATTATATGGATTCTGCTTTAAAAATTTGTTTGATAACAAATCCATTTGCTTGAATGGGTAATTAGAGAAGGAACTCCTGCGAGAATTTCACGATTTCTTCAAAGGTTATGCTC
>JBKPGB010000046.1:0-2525 GCA_046729135.1 Thermoproteota archaeon
TTTGAAAAAAGGTCCTTTCCTTGTAGATAAAGGATGAACCAGTAATAATCTTCGTCTTCAATAAACCTTAAAATTATTTGGTCATCTGGCCACCAATGGATGTTCTCATTCCATGTTTTAATTGCAATTTTTCTGTCAGTAAACAGTATTAAAATATTCATGTAGATATCGGTATATCGATATCCTACGCCCAGAAAATCAGAAATCCATTTTTTCTCCATTTTATTTATTTTAAGAAAGCCGTAAAGTAAACTTATCTGACAATCGCCTGTTTTACACGGCTCAGCTTTGATTCTTATTCCAAATCAGGAGTTGTTTGTCATAGATGATTATTACAGTTAACTGAGATGAGACTAGCCTCAGAGCTATAACAAAAAAGTCATCATTGGCAAGTAGTGTAATTGGTGAACCGACAAATGATTAAAAGTTTGACTTCCTGATTTTCAGGATTATTGCTAGGTTTTTTCTACTGCTTCAATGTGACATTCATGCCCTCTATGGGACTTATCCAGCTCTAAAGCTTCATCATCTGTAATTGGGAATTTTTCATAACTCAAATTTTCCTTCCCTTCTTTTTCCAAAATAATTTGGTTACACTCGTCACAGATTAATTGGAGGAATATTTTGCCCATGTTTTAGAGTAATAACTAAAGGTTATTTAGACCATTGCCGGCTAATTAAATCATCACCATTGTCTTTTCAAAACTTCTAATTAACAGCGATCTACCTATTAACAGGAATCATAAGAGGGAGAAATATTCATTTTATGGATTTAGAGACCATTTTATTTTCGTATCGTAGATATAGAAAGTATGTGAGCAAAATAAAAACGACAGAAGTTGAAACATAGGCAATATCGATAAGAAAATCTTTCTCATTGACTATTTGACAAGGAAATTCCCCGTTTGTACATCCAGCTGCAAAAAAAATCAAATTCCATATTGAATGCGCAATTATTGCAAACCATCCTTTTCCACTTATCCAGGTTCTAAGACTCGCAAAAATAGATGGTGTTACAAATAGCCAGGTTAAATATGCAAGACTACTAACTTGGACGCTTGGCGTATTTAGAATGTGCAATGAGGCCCAAATAACACCTCCTGCAAAAGTCACAAGATTGTTACCGGTTAGATAGAATGGGATGCCAAAAAATATCGTTTCTTCAAAGGGACCCGCAAAGATAACTGAAGTCACTGTTAATGGTATTGTGGGTTCATTATAGTTATTCACTACCAAATCCACTACGACAGATCCTATAACCATGATAATGAATCCAATTAAATGATAGAATAGCACCATAATTGTTAGGTAGTATATAGAATTTCGTCTGTACTTTGATATCCACGTAAGGGGATTAAAATCATTTTTCAAGTCAGAATATATCGTATTGGATTTTGACAATTATTGTGATAATGATGTGAAATAGTTGACGATATTTACACGTTGTGTCATTGATATTTGTTTAACAGGCTACACACTTTCATGAAATATTTTTTTCTAGTTCATTTATTGTATTAATAGGAAGAGAACAGCTAAAATTCTTGCAGACAAATGCGAATTCCTTCTCATTATTGCTAATTGATTTTTCCTTAAAATATGGATAGGCTTCGAGTTTCGATAGCTCTGATTTATTCACTATCGCTGTAATTGCATTCGGAAGAAATTTTCTGTTTAAATAATTGCCAAGTTCTGAATGGTTTCCGCGCTTTATTATAGAAATTTCCAATGGTGTTTTTAGTCTCAGATATATTGCTGAGAGTAACTGACCAAATCCAAAGGGATTTCCAGATGCTGGCCTTGACATCCTTCTTATCATCTGGTCTGCTTTTGCAAGAAAGTCTTCATTTTGGGTGTAATAATATAACTTGATTAAATTGGATGTAGCCACGGAATTTCCACTGGGAATTGCAAGGTCGTAGTGATTTTTTGTTCTTACAATGAGTTTTTCATTGTCGTCGGGAGTAAAGAAAAAGTCATTTGTCTTATCATCCCAGAAATGTTCAATCATTGAATTAGTATATTCTATAGCTCTTTGAAGATAGTAAGATTTTGATTCTACGCTAAAAAGATTAATTAAAGCTTCTGTATAGAATGCATAATCATCAAGATATCCAGAAATTTTTGATACTTTATTAAAAACCCTATTTAGTCTATCTCCACTATTTCTTAAATTATTTTCAATAAATCTAACGGCCTTTTGTGCAGTTTCAAGGTAACTTAAATTGCCTGTTACTCTGTATCCGCTAATAAAGCCTGAAATCATGAGACCATTCCACGAAGTCAGTATCTTTCTGTCAGTACCTGGCTTGATTCTGTTGAGCCTAATTTGGTAAAGCTCTTCTAATGAAGACTCAATCTTATCGATTATCCACTCTTCAGTTTTAGAATATCTCTCTGATAATCTTTGAATAGATGACTGCTTGTTTAAAATATTCTTGCCCTCAAAGTTACCTCCTTGAGTAACTCCAAATCGATTTGCAAATATCTCAAAGACTTCACGATCTATGTTTTTTTCAAGTTCCTTG
>JBKPGB010000047.1:0-1129 GCA_046729135.1 Thermoproteota archaeon
GCATGTTGCCTAAATGGGAAAATAGGCTTGGCGGAGCACAGCAGTTCATGTCAACCCATTGCTTTACCATGGCTCAGTCTGGGAGAGTTGTTCCTACAGTACAGGCATTACTCCAAAACAATACGTTTGTATACAAATAAGGAAACGTACTCCTAATAATTTTTTCCTTTGTTTTAAAATCCTGTCGTTATTGTAAAATATAGTTAGAATGAAGTAAATATATCTCACAACTATTCCTTGATTGTCCGATAAAGTTTTGTAAATTCTTGATAAAGTTTTAGGTAACTCATCTATTGAAACTTAAAACGCCCTATGCTAGAACACGTGATGAGCCTTTCCCCAAATGTATGAAAATGCAGACTTTTAACCAAAGGCTATCAAGGATTCGATTAAAGAGGGAGAGTTGAAGACAACTCAAATACTCGATGACGTTGCTAAAACTGAGTAACGAATGATTGGTATTAAAGAAAGTAACCAAAAGCTGCGGAAACGATTGACTTCGAGATCCCTATATCTAGATCTCTATACAACGCAAAAGAGAAATATTAGAACATCAGTATTGTGATCTAAAAGATGTCTGAAGATACTTATAAATTGGCTAAACCAGTAAAAAGGGATTACGATCATATCCAAGGTCCTATTAATGCGCCAATAACCATAGTAGAATATGGTGACTTTGAATGTCCCTATACTGGTAAGGCATATCCAATTGTTAAGGAAATAATAAGGAGACTAGGTGATAGTATATGCTTTGTATTTCGTAATTTTCCCCTTAATGAAATACATCCACATGCAGAACACGCAGCAGAAGCAGCTGAAGCTGCTGGAGCTCAAGACAAATTTTGGCAAATGCATGACTATTTATTTGAACACCAAGAGGTATTAGACGATCGCCATTTATTGGAATATGCAAAGAGGGTGGGATTAGATATCAAGAGATTTGAGAAAGAAATATCTAGGCATATTTTTGAGCCTGTTATAAATGATTCACTAAGGAACGGAATTAAAAGTGGTGTTGAAGGCACACCAACTTTCTTTTTAAATGGTGTACATTATGAAGATTCATGGGATTTAGAAACTCTGTTAGAAACAATCAGATCTACCATCAAAAAAGATAATAAGAATTAAC
>JBKPGB010000048.1:0-12240 GCA_046729135.1 Thermoproteota archaeon
TCACGGGAAAATATATGTTCTAACCTATCAGGATTATTCCTCGAAAGTTCCAGAAACGTTACCACTAGCCAACGAAATGGTAGAATCCTTTCAAATCACGGAATAAAGTCTTGCGTCCGCAATTTACTTAATTTCGAATCCTTTCAAACTTAATCGCAGAGCATCTAGCAAGTCATTATTTTATTACCGGTCCTTTTCAGTATAATTTAAATGAATCTATCATCTTTTCTAGTACTGATACGTAGTTATCAAAATTTGCTGAATTAGAAAAGTATGCTATTGCATAGATGGACTCCCTCTCTGGAACCATTGTTGCAACCATCATTTCTTTTAAAGTGAACGACTTGTTACCGTAAGTATTTCCAACTATACTTGCATTCTCATTTGTTAGATAAATGGCCTTAATTGCCGGCCTATCGCTTAATGTAGTCGAACTATTTCTATAATAATTGAGCAATTTGTATTCACCGTTGGACTCATTGAATGTATCTCCATAGTCATATATCGTCTTATAACCTCCCTTGGGAAAAATTCGAATATCAGCACCTGCATCATTTTGAGCAGAGACAAATCTCAGCACCGTGCTAAATTCTTTATCGCCTTGATCAGTTGTCCAACCCAATGGATATTGGATGATAAAGCCATGATCTTTATCGTTGTAAGTCAAAGCCCAAAAATTAGACAAGTATGTAGAATTCGACATATTGGATGTGGACGTTTTACCAAAGAAAAAGTCACATAGATAACTAGGAGAAAAACTTAAACAATTATCATAAAGTTGCTCAAACGCACTTGAACTATTTCCATATTGTGACATTGAAGAAACTATGGTTATCGTTGTTAGAATCAAAATACCAGTTGGACTTAAATCTCCAATGGATTCCATGAATAGTTTCTTAGATATCAACTACCAACACTCATATCCTTTTGATGATATTTATTTGATATTATAACCCTTGAGAGATAGCCTTAAACTATCTAGTAAATCGTCATAACTAGTTTGTTTCTTATCTAGGGAGTATACTACATTCCTGTGATAGAAAATACTTTACACAATTAAATTCCATCTAATTAACGTGGAGAATGTTCTATTCATAATCTCAGATTTAATGTAGTTGACAAGAATATGTTCTTTTTTTAGTGCTGGTTCTTACTCACTCTACTTATACCTTGTTTAGTATCACTTGACTACAACAAATGTTGAACACAAAATACATGTTAATGTTTGCAGTACTGTCTGCAGGAATGTTGACAGGATTCACAGCAACAGGTATGTCACTAGGACAAACAGCATTCGCTCACGAAGGAAAGAAATACGACAAAGACCAGACGATAGATCAGGAAAATCACTGTAAGATAGTGATTTTAAATGAGCACGGTGACGACAATCGACAAAATGATAACAACAACCATCTAACTTGCCAAAACCTCGCTCAAAATGCGAAGAGCGATGCATCCATTGATGGAAATCCATTCAGTGGTTCGAATTATGGAAATCCATTCAGCGGTTCCAATTAAAGACAGCAATTGTACATAACAGGTAACTAAGTCTGACTACCACTCAATATTTTTTTATTTTTATTAGAAGTGCTAAGTTAATTATTTAATGTCATATCCCTTTAAACTTAGACGTAAAGCATCTAGAGAATCATCATAACTTGTTTGTTCTTTGTCTAAACTATACTCTTTTGCCTGTGCTGTTCTTAGCGACACTATTAATTTTTCATATTTTGGAGGTATTGCTAAATATCCTTCATTTATCATCAAGCAAAGATGGGATAACATTTGTTTATGCTCTGTTGAGGGATAGGAGACAATAGATTGTTGATTATATTATTAGTATTTTAAAGTTGTGAAAGTACTAGCACATTCTCTATTATGATACCATTTTCAGTACCATCTTCACCAAAGATAAAACTCCAAGCAATCATAGCAGCTGTTACTAATGCTCCTAGACCTATAAGGTATAGAATCGTATCAAGTTTCATTTCTTTTTAACCACAGCAACCAAATTGATCAAATTCGGGATTTATCTTAACTAGTCTCATTTAGTGTTTTCTGACAGATTAGTTCCGCTAACTGTCTGTTATCTTTTGTCAGATTCTTAAAATATTCCTCGTTAAGTTGATTTACATTTACACTCTGGTTGGCTCCTTTGGTTAGATTTTCACTAGTGCAAGTTCCATTTTCATATAAGATAGCATTGATAAATCGAATATAAACTCCCTGAAAAGAAAGAGATACAATTAATATAGATACAAAAATGCAGATTCTGTACGAGCTATTCATACACTATGCTTCTGGTTTTTATACGTAAAATACTCATTTAAAATCGATGATAAAGGTAAAAAATTCTGGGGAGGGTCTAAAATATATTTGGAGAATTTAGACCCTTAAGAGACACCCGAAGTATCCCTTCTATTAGGATGATCATGCTCTACAGATTTGTGATAGGTCAAAGCATACGATTCCTCAAATATCTTACCGCATATCTCACACTTGTGTTTCTTTGGATTTGGAGTATACACAGTTCCCATGTCTTGAGTACTAATAATACTGACAACTTACCAGATTAAGATTACAGACAATCTTTTTACTCATGTATTGGCTATAGTTATGGACTCGACGAAACAATTTGGGAAGGTGGAGGCACGCTAGGCCTCTCTGATTCGTGCTTATTTGTTTTAGTATACTATTTTACTTGCTAATCTCTAGTTTAACGGAGGATTCAGTAAGTTCGAAAGAACTGTCTAGATTTAGTGTGTTTTTTAGCGTCGATTTTAAATAGCCGTGTAGAAACTGAGATCCTTTTTTCCCAAGTCGATGTCTTATTACAATAATTCGTTTTCCATTCTGATTGGTTTCATCATATGTTCCCAAAAATCCATAACGACAAATTATTTTATCAATATACTCCAAGACCGTTTCGAAAGTTAACGTTTTTTTCCAAAAAAGAATCGTATCTCGTGGTATAATTCCCCCTGCTGATACTCCGAGTCCAAATATATCCTCATCAGGATAAGAATCAAAAAGTGACTTTAGCAACTCCCTATTTACGACTACCAAATCAATTTTAGAAAGAAAGCGAGTGAATTCCGAATAACGTTTTAGAATCATGTTAACTAAAGCATTTACTGATACTCCCATTCTCTCTGATTCTTCGTCAAGTACCTTTGATAATTCTCTATCAACTCGAAATGACCTCGTAGTAGATGTAGGCACAACGCTCATACACCTCTCTCAAACATAAATGTGTTGTTCTGCAATCATTTGTGTTACAATACAACACAGAGTATGACTATATAGTATTTGTATACTTACTTTTTAATAGTAAATTATACTCCAATGTGCTTATGAGTTTTGCATTGAATTCAAAAGAAACGAACACAGATAATGAAGAGAATTTAGAATGTAATGATTGTAAAAACGAAAGCGTTGTTTATGACCATGGCACCGGAGAAAAAATTTGCAGCGGCTGTGGGATAGTTCTTGGTCTTGAAAGAGAATATGTTGATCCATTACTAGATACTAATACTAATTTAGGTAACATGAATGTAGGGACTCCGTCTTCATTGGCTCATCATGACAAAAATCTGTCTACAATGATTTCTTATTCAAACGTAGATGCAGATGGTGTCGCAATACGTATTGACCAGCGTTCAGCAATACAGAGGATGAGACGTTGGAATAAGATATCTAATAATAATAGAAGCTACCATAGAAATCTTAAAAATGCTTTTGCTGTTCTCATAAGGATAAAAGATAAGCTTTCCTTGAGCAATACTATCGTAGAAAAATCAGCCTACTACTACAGAAAGATCTTGGATCAAAATCTAATAAAGGGCAGATCTATAAAGGGATTTGTAGTTGCTTGCGTATATGTGTCGTGCAGGGAGATGAACGTCCCACGAACTATCGAAGAAGTTGCTGAAATTGCAAATGCAGACAAGATCTTTGCGGGAAAATGCTATCGGCTACTAGTTAGAAAACTCAAGATTCGCCTTCCTTCGATAGATTCTAGTTCTCACTTGGCTAGAATAGCTAATAATGCAGGGATCAGTGAGAGAACCTTTAGGCACGCTATACATATGATGTCAATTATAAAAGATGATCCAGTTTCCTTTGGGAAGGATCCATGCGCTATCGCCGTCGCAGTATTGTACGGAGCATGTCTAGAGAAAGGAGAAAAAACTAGTCAATCTAGAATCTCATTAGCTGGAAATGTAAGCGTAGTAACGTTAAGGAAAAGATTCTTGGATATTAAAAAAATCTTTCCAACTATACCGAATAGGCCCAATGATAAATGACTACTACTGATGTATGGCTACTGATAAATAGTATTTGAAATTTTCTTTGCTCCAATTTTGAAAAAGATTTGTTGCTCCAAGATATGTTATTTTACTTTTACTATTATAGCGACAAAGTAATATTATCGATTACACAACAGAATCCGTACAAATGACCAAGAGAGGAAAAAAACAGTTCAGCATCATGATTATTGAAGATGAGCAAGATATCCTTTTGCTCTACAAGGATTATCTTTTGAGTAGAGGGCATAAAATAGTCGCTACCTCAACGACCGCAAATGAAATCCTCTCAGATTATGATAGAATTCAGCCGGATGTAGCGATAATAGACTATAAACTACCTAATAACAAGAATGGAATAGATGCGGCGATTCAAATATTAGATAAATACCCATCCGCAGCGATTCTAATAGTTACTGCATATGAGACCGTAAAGAAAGAAATAGCAAAAAGATCCCTCTTTGACAACAAACGAGTAGAGGTTTTGATAAAGCCATTGAGGCTTGCTCAATTGGAAACCTCTATTGTTGACATTGTAAGCAAGAAGTAGTCTTCTCGAATTTTAGCTAGTTCTATTTGAACGCGGCAAATCTAATGTGAAAGAATTAAATTTTCTTAATTATTCTGCTAGTTAGCAAATCCTCTTCATCAGAAGTATCGATAATTGTGCTTGATTTTCCGAAAACGCTCTCAAATATCCTATCCAAGTACATCTGAATGTGCGGTGAGGTCAGCCACAACTCTTTATTTCCATATTTAAATCCGTACCGCTGTGAACTTCCTAATAACTCTCTTTTCTCAAGATCACGCAGATAACTAGACGAGATTCTATTTTCGTCAAAATTATTTTCGCGTGCTATCTCGTCAATAATAAAATGTATTCCTGATCCATGCTGGGCGGCTGCCTTATTTCTATATGCTATCTCCTTTGGAATTCCTAATTGATTCGCTAATTTTCTATGAACACCCTTTCCAAGTAGGTCGTTTGGTCCTATAATGTTTAGTTTTGGATTGATATCAAAAGCGGTCCTGATGACTTGTTTGTCCAAATAAGGTTCCCTCATCTCAATTCCATGCGCCATAGTTGTTTTATCTTCTCTTTCCAATGTTTCCTTATAGAGTAAAAAGAGATCCTCTATCATGTGACGTCGGAGTGACGCGTATCCTTCAGTTTCAACTACTCTTGGATACCAGGGATACCCCCCGAATATTTCATCTACGCCTTGGCCAGAAATCACTACTTTAACATGATCCTTCTTTGCCAGAGCCATTGCAGAATAAATAGGCAATGCAACTTCAACTTGGACTGCATCCCTTTCTTCAATCGCATGTATTATTTTTGGTAACATCTCCTGAGTACTGCGCTTGGTAATAACGTTTACTTTAAGGGTCAACTGGAGATCCTTTGCTACCTTATCTGCAAATAGAATATCCGAAGAATCAAGAGTGCCCGCGTTATAACATATTACCTCCTTCACCATATCCTTGGCTAACCAGGCAACTAGGACACTGTCTATACCGCCTGAAAATATGATTCCCACTCTATCAAGTCCCTCAGTACGCTTTTTCATTGCTAATATCAACGCTTTCTTGTATGCTGTCAAAGCTTCTTCAAGAGTGTTGTATCTGAATTTTTTCTTGTTAGGATTCAGCGCCCTAGGAGGCTCTGCAATTCTATATTCTCTTAAAGCACCTCTATTACTTATAATAACAGCATGACCAGGCATTACCCTCCTTACAGATTTATTTCCCCCTAAAAGCCAGATTGCTTTTTGTTCGGATGCAAACGTTACTTGCTGTGGATCCTCGCTGTAGTAAAGCTGCCTGACGCCTAACAAATCTCTAACTAGAGCTATTTCACCTGTCTTATGATCCTTTACTGCAATACTATACACTCCATCCAAAACTTTTGCCATTTTTGTTAATGCCTCCACTAAGCTTGCCGACTGTGCTAATTTTTCTTCAAGCAGGTGAAGTATGACTTCGCTGTCTGAAGTACTTACAAAATGATGCTGAAGTTTCAAACTATTCCTGATCTGTTTATAATTATATATCTCTCCGTTATGTCCTAATGTTAGTCTTCCATCACAGCTTGTGAACGGTTGTTTTCCTAATTCGCCACCGACTATTGCTAATCTAACATGACCTAATCCAAACCTCCCATCAATATAAGGAGAGGACAATTCAGAGGATTCCAAAGAATTAGCCGTGTTTTGTCCAACTTGTATTGAGACACCGTCAGGACCACGATTATGCATGCATGATAGCATGAGAATTAGATCCTCCGTTACACCCTGGTTATTTTTATTTAGGATACCAGCTATTCCGCACATTTCTTCCTCCAACTAACGGCAAAATTAATACGATAAACCAAAAGATTCTCCCTTTACAAATTATTCTTCAACATGATTTATCAGTATTACGTCGCAATTTCATGTTTTTGATACTCTTCACATATTTAAGTTGACAGAAGCCAAATATTAATCATTACTAAGAAATCCAATTGTTCGATATAATTTATATAATAGTCTATTTTGCAGGCAACAGTTTTATCTATTGATCCTCCTACATTATACAATTGTGAATTGAAGTCTATCATCATAGATATTTATATTATATAAGAGAACAATCAATTATAATGTATTACCCAATAATTAAGCATACTTATATTTAAGTATTCACACTTGTACTAGAAATTGCTTAGAATCATATGCAGTTTAAATCCGATTTACCAATAAGTTATACTGATATCTTAATGTAGTAAAGTTACAAATAGTATTGAATATTAAGGTCTTGCATCATCTTAGTGAATCTATATTTCTTTTGCAGAGTTATAGATGATAAGAGCTACATAATAATCTATGTGAAGAGTCTCTGCCAAGTTGCTCACCGTTGTATTACGTATTTTGTCTTTGGTGAACCCATGAACAGCTAACATGTCTTTGATCCCATCTGCGACGCCTAAATCATAAATGTCTGGCTTTTTTTCATTACTGAGTAATGATTGAACCATCAAATGTGAGTGTACAACAAAATATTTATACCTGTTAGTTTTCGGCTTGTGCATTTACACAAAGCTAAGAATCTCTAATTCCCTCTTATATTGTGTTCCAGCAATGCTTATACACAATGTGGGTTTTTATACAGTAATGGGTACAGTGTATAGCAGTCAATCTAATGGCCTCGAAGATTATTACTCTACCCAACACTTTAAAGATGATCACTTGCTTAAAGAAGTCCTTACGCCTATGAGAATTAGTCATTTGATGGCATTTAATATAATAGAAAATAACGATCGAATTTCGGGAATCTTATCGATAGAATTTGATTATTATCCGTACGACGGTAACATAAAATATTGCGATATACATTACAGTGATCCTAGATTGATAAAGCACATTGAAGGCAACCCTGGTGTGATGAAGAACATAGATGCATATCTCAGAAAAAATCTACTAGAATCTGAGTACGGTATCAAATTCTAGAATCAAGCTATTTGCCCTAGATTTAATTTGAATATCATATGTTAATCTAGCTAACATATTTTTTTACAATTTGGACCAGGTCATTTATCTTAATAGGTTTGTTGAAAAATTCTTCAGTATGGATCTCCCGAAGCTCATTCCCCTCTATTTCGAAAGCAGTCATTAAAATAACTTTTATGCTCGAGTCAATTTCTCGTAGTCTCTTTATAAATTCGACACCTGATATAGGTGTCATTCTAATATCAGAGATTACCAAGTTGTATGAAGCATGATTTCGTTCAAAATCCTTAAGTGCCTCTTCAGGATTTGTAAATGGACGGGCATTAATACCATTCATTTTTAAAACCTCTGTAAACAAACTTATAATATCGATTTCATCATCTACCAACATTACAAGATTACGCTTCAACAGAATTATTCCACTATGCAAAGATAAAAGATTTTATATCTATCTGGATCCCGATATCATTTTTGTAATTCCATGTTCTAAAAGTAATATTATAAATATTTTCTATAATTTTGATCCTTGATGTATTTTTGGATTCGCGTAACGGGCGATCTTTTCCATTACCATTTCATGTGGAAATGGAATTCTAGTTTATTTTAATTTCTAATAATTACTACAAGTAAAAACCCTCTATTTTTTGCCCTTTTTCTGATCAATCGGAAGTGTAAAGGTAAAAGTTGCGCCCTTTCCATCCTTGTTATTATATGCCCATATTTTCCCGCCATGGTTATCCACAATGCTCTTTGAAATATACAAACCCAATCCAGTTCCAGAAACGGACCTAGTTGCAAATTTTTCAAACAATCGAGGAAGCATTTCAGGATTAATTCCTGTGCCCGTATCCTTAACTTCCACTACAATTGACTCTTTATCACCTTCACCATTATCAGCATCGGTGGCAACTTGAGCTATATAGACTCTTATAGTAACAGTTCCATTTTTAGTAAAACTAATTGCATTAGCCACTAGATTATTAATAACCTGCTGCAATCTTGCTTCATCTGCATATATTGTAGTGGGAATATGATTTTTTAATTCAAAGATTATCTTTACATCCTTCTCAAGGGCCTCCTTTTGGTAATCTTCTATTACCTGCTGTATAGTTTGGTTTAAATCAAAATTTGATTTGGATAATTGCAAATTTTTACCTTCTATCCTAGACACGTCAAGTATGTCTTCAGTTAATTTTTCCAATCTCTTTGCATTCCTAATTATTTTCTCGAAATACTGATCAAAATTTTTCAGATTTGTATGAATCATTTCCGAATAACCTAGAACTGATTGGATTGGAGTTCTAAACTCATGAGCGGCGATGTCTATAAACTCTTTTTGAAGTTTGTCATGGTATGTCAGTTTTCTAGTCGTTTCCTCCAATTCCTTCGTCTGGATATATGCTACCTTCCTTAATCCCTTGTTCCAGTAAGTTATAACAAAAAAAATGCCAAGGGAACTTAGGACGATAATTACCATAGCGACTATAGCAAAATTTCTCTGCTGTTCTACCAGATCATCCAAAGTGGATGCCAATGTGTGAGGCAAAGTCAATATTACCGTAAAATAATGTATGCCCTTGGATATAACTGGAGAATACGCTATTGTAAGCGATTTACCATCTGACTCCATATCAGCGCTGCCAGTTCTAGGATCTATTATGGAGTGCCTAATAACATTAACTATGGTCTGTTCCTTCTTGTTGTCCGCGACTGACCCTCTTGGTAATGAATTGAACTTTTTATCAAATACATTGGCATCAAATAATTTAGGTATTCCTGTAAGCATCATTTTACCACTTGAATCAACGAGCGATAAGTTTGCTGAAGAGAGCGGTGATAGTTGGGTCACCAAAAATTGAGCTAGAGTGTCTGAGCTGATTCCTGCCAAAACGGCCCCTTTGAATTCTTCATTCGTTTTGTTTTTATTTATGGTATTATTATGAGTATCAATTATTGGAT
The DNA here is from genome assembly GCA_046729135.1 of Thermoproteota archaeon. Lineage (GTDB taxonomy): Archaea > Thermoproteota > Nitrososphaeria > Nitrososphaerales > Nitrososphaeraceae > TA-21. The sequence continues at coordinate 9,752 of JBKPGB010000048.1, forward strand.
AGGTTATCAATATTCCAGATTGGCCATCTGTCAATTTAAGTTTGTTACTGTAAACAGGTGCTTGGGTATCTTTGGCTTTTTTAAAGTAGAGCTGAGCCGCAGTCGAAAATTCCTTAAAATGCACGTATCCAGTATTATTTGCTTTTGAGCTTGACCAGATAATAGTTCCATTTCCGTCTACCCAATTATAAAAGTCCACAACATTTGCAGTCGTTTTTTGAGCAGCATTCAATAATATCTTACCTACGTCAACCCGTTGGTCGATCAATTCCTGAGATGAGGAAAGTATTTGAAGATTTACATTTACAAGATCCAGCTTATTTCGAAGTAGATCACTGAGATCGGAAGCCTTTATCTGCGTAGTATTCTTGATTTGACCCACAGCGATATTTTGTACCTGAGATGAATTTTTGATATAATACTGATAGGTCAGGAAAGAAAATATTATGGCAGCTACAACTATAGCAGAAATCATGATAGTAATCCTTCTTTCTAATGGTCTGTGAGACAATTATAAAGTAGATACTTTTGGCATCTTAAATATATTGTAGAAGCTAGCTGATTATAAGCATGTGATGTAAAGGTGGAACTCTTATACAATTCTAATCAAATAGCTGTAAGGTGAAGTGTACATTGTCTGGAAGACTAGTTAGCGATACCACAGAATGTATCATTTATAAGCGACATATATTTGATAGGTCAACCTGCCTTTGGATTTTCAAAAAATTAAGTTTTATTTATGGGAGACCATTAATTGACATTATGGAATCATAAATATAGTAAAATTTAAACCCAGGTAAAATTAATGGATTCTTGAAACACCTATACCGAGTTGTCCATCAATTACCTTTTCTCTGGATATAAGATTTGGTTACCAATATTGAGAATATTCCGAGTAATCACATTTAATACTGGTCAAAGATAAAATCAAACATTATATTGAGTTTTAAGGTTTTATTACGATTGCAATGACCCGCTACGCCTAATTTTAAATGTATAGCTATACCATCTCAACAATCATTAGTATAAGGGGCGATTTTTATTAAAGAATGTGATTTTTAAATACAATGTATGTGTAATAGGAGTGATATTAATTGAGTAATCCTGGTAAAGAATCATCAAACAATGATATTGGCACAAGCCTAAGGGTAGCAGAAGCAGAGCAATCGGACGTTGGAAGAAAAATCGCAAGAGTCGATCCGGATGTTGCTCGGCAGCTTGAATTATCTGCCGGTGATGCACTGGAAATTTCATCTATTGGAAAGAAAACGACTGTTCTGTATTGGCCTGCAAGGGAAAAAGACAGGGGCAAAGGTCTAGTAAGAATTGACGGGTATCTTAGAAACAGACTTGATGTGGGAGTCAACGATACAGTAGAAATAAAGAAGGTGCAATCAAGAAATGCTCAGAAAGTTACTTTGGCCCCGACAGAACCTCTTCGGATAGTAGGTGCAGAGGGCTATCTGAAGGAGTATCTCTTAGGAAGTCTACTGAATACAGGAGACATTTTTCCTTTGTCCATAATGGGACAAGGAGTCGACCTTGTAGTCATATCTACCAAACCGTCAGGTCCAGTTTTAATTGAAGATTCAACTGAAGTAACCGTATCTGAAGAAAGTGAAAAAGCAGTACAAGTTGCAAAGGAAGGTGGAGTACCATCAATATCTTATGAAGATGTAGGAGGAATAAAAAATGAAGTTTCCCGCTTAAGAGAAATGATAGAGCTACCACTGAGACATCCAGAGCTTTTCAAGAGGTTAGGTTTTGAAGCGCCCAAAGGCGTATTATTGCATGGGCCACCTGGCACTGGTAAAACTTTATTAGCAAAGGCCGTGGCACACGAGACTAACGCAAATTTCTATACCATTGGCGGTCCTGAAATAATGAGCAAATTCTACGGTGAATCAGAAGAGAGATTAAGGGAAGTTTTTAAGAAGGCTGAAGAAAACGCACCTGCAATTATTTTTATAGACGAAATTGATTCGATTGCTCCCAAAAGGGAAGAGGTATCAGGTGAAGTAGAAAGGAGAGTTGTAGCCCAGCTTCTATCATTGATGGATGGTATGTCCTCAAGGGGTAAGGTAGTCGTAATAGGCGCTACCAACAGAATAAATGCGATAGACCCTGCGCTCAGAAGACCTGGTAGATTTGACAGGGAAATTGAGATTGGAGTACCAGACAGTGAAGGCAGATTGGAAATACTTCAGATACATACTAGGGGGATGCCTTTGGAAAAAGATGTAGATTTGGGCATCATAGCAAACATGTCGCATGGATTTGTTGGAGCCGACCTCCAGGCTGTGACAAAAGAGGCTGGAATAAGGGCCCTTAGAAGGGTACTACCTGAAATTGATCTTGCAACAGAGAACATTCCGTCTGAGATACTAAAGAAAATAATCGTGACTATGGATGATTTTCTAGATGTCATAAAGGAAATAGAACCCTCTGCTTTGCGTGAAGTTTTCGTGGAAGTTCCTGATGTCAGTTGG
>JBKPGB010000049.1:0-1205 GCA_046729135.1 Thermoproteota archaeon
ACTGTGGGAAGTTTAGTCCAATTATCGTTGAATTCTGAAATTTCAGAAAGAAGATATTGAATCTCCGCCACAGACGTTTTTAGATTTGATTCAATTTGTCTACGTTGATTTAAAATTATTTTTGAAATTTGCTCTTTGACATCTTCAATATTTTTGATCTGTTTGTTGTATGATAACAATATAAGGTTACTCGATTATTACAACATTACATATACATTTACGATTTGCTATTGAGATTTAGCCATAGTGAATAATCTACTGGTAACCACAAATACACACTACGGTCACGAGCCTTTTCTGTCAAGTAAATTTCAATCCACTTGGACTTGTATAGCCAATAAGATCCTGACCTAATATTACATCTTGTTCTGGTGGAATGTATTCTATAACACCGTGTTTTTCTATTCCAGGATCCTTCTTCTGTGTTACAAGAGCTACTATTATAAACGCAACAAACGATACTATTGGTGGTATCATTGTATCAAGACCCGCAAGTTCTGGGGGAGTAATGAAAAATAGTAACAATCTGAGACCGGATCCCAAGATCAAAGATGTGATGGCAGCATACCAATTTGATTTCTTCCAAAACAAACCCAAAGTAAGAGGAGCCCATGCTCCAGCAAAGACAATATCAAAGGCTAAAATGAGATAGACACCAGGCTGGGGCAATAGATAGCCCAGAATAAAAGCAGCAGCCATCATTGGAATAGTAAATATTCTTGTAGTTCTCAATAGTTTTTTATCCTCCATACCTGGTTTCTTGAACCATTTTCTCAATATGTCTCGTTGTATAATGTTTCTTGACATGACACTTGATATTGCAAGGAGTCCTCCATTTGCCGTTGACATAGATGCTCCCAATACTCCCATTAATAGGGCAACTCCTATTGCAAACGGTACGTGATTTATAGCCAAGTCAGGATATGCTGTAAACGGATCGGTCAAGTTCGGAAGGAAATATAGGGCGACTATTCCCATCATGCTCGTGGGAATTATTGTAAGTGCTGTCAATCCTCCTCCCATGAATGCTCCCCTTCGTGCTGTCTTACCATCTTTGGCTGCAAAAACTCGTTCCATAAAATCAAGCGCTACTATGTCACCAAGACCTAATGCTAAAATTCCTGCCCAATTAACAAGTGCTCCATTTCCCATATCAGTTAGTCCTGAAAGATCGAGGTAAGAAGGTGGTGCATTACCTAGGATGG
>JBKPGB010000050.1:0-2691 GCA_046729135.1 Thermoproteota archaeon
CGCTAAGATTTTCCGGTGACAGATCCGGACCTGTTTTAATGAAACTTCTTGCATCGAGAGCTAGACAGCCATTGAGCCAACCTGTTTTCGGATCGGCACCAGTCATTAGAAATACGTGTCTGATCTTGTGCTCTTCCGTCGATCCCGTTTGACTATTTCGCCACCTAACTGATTCTAAGTGATCGCCTCCTTGGAGCGCCATGATCTCCGTGTATGGTTGAACTACTATGTTAGGAGTCTCTTCGATTCGGCGAATCAAGTAGCTCGACATAGTCTTGGCCAAACCGACAGACCTGACGAGCATGTGCACTCGCTTTGCAGCCTCCGCCAGAAACACAGCAGCTTGACCTGCTGAGTTGCCTCCGCCAACCACAATCACTTCATCTCCTCCACATAACTGCGCTTCCACAAAGGTCGCAGCATAATAGACACCTGCTCCTTCCAAGCGCGACAAATTTTCGCACCGCGGCTTTCTATATTCCGCCCCAGTCGCAATCACGATAGTGCGTGCCGGAATTCGAGCTCCATTCTCAACTTCTACTATATATGGTCTGACGTCGCAGACAAGTCGCGTGCCCCTGGCGATGAGCATCTCCGCCCCGAACTTCTGGGCCTGGAGATATGCTCGACTAGCAAGCTCCTGGCCTGAGATACCCGTGGGAAATCCCAAGTAATTTTCAATTTTTGAGCTTGAACCTGCTTGGCCTCCAGGGGAACTCGTTTCCAGCACCAGAACATCAAGCCCTTCTGAAGCGCCATACACTGCCGCAGCTAATCCAGAGGGACCAGCGCCGATGACGACGAGATCGCGTACATGAATTTGGTCAATAGATTCGTTGAAGCCGAGGCAGTCTGCTATTTGCTGCTTACTAGGATTCCTAAGTACCACTTGGCCACGGCAAATCACCACTGGTATCTCGCCGGCTGCGAGATGGAAACTGTCCAACATATTCTGGACGTCGGGGTCATGTTCGAGGTCTATGTAGGAGTATGGATGTCCATTCCGCATCAAAAACTCTTTAATTCTAAGCGTATCGGCAGAATATGTCGAGCCAATAAGAACAATGTCTCCAACACCCGCGGTTATCAACTCCGCTCTACGTAGGATGAAAGCCCTCATCAGAATCTCACCAAGTTCAGAATCAGTCTGCACTAAAGTACGCATATGCCGCCGATCAAGTTCTATCACCTTTCCCGGCTTAGTGGCACGCAAACGGAACATGGTCCGTCGGCCGGACAGCGTGCTGACCTCGCCAGTGAACTGACCAGAGCGATATGCGGTAATGAGAGTCTCAACAGCTCCCGAAGGGCGCAGAACCTCGAGCTCGCCAGAGACAACCACAAAGAATGACGCGGCGCTATCTCCCTGCTCGAAGAGTACTTCACCACGCTCTGTCGTACGTGTGCGACCGTGTGGTGTAATACGACGAATTTGTGTCGGTGTTAATTTCGGGAATATTTGCTCAATGCGAGCTCTGGCTAACGGAAGAACCCCGCGTGTATTGTTCATAGTTGTCATTTCTAGTGTGGTTGCTCCCCATAAACCTTAGTCCTTCAATCATAGAAAATAAGAGAACTAACCAATAAACCTGACAAGTTCTGAGTTAACTTGCTTGCATTCTTTAGTAGAAACCATGACCAACTTTTTCAATTTGTACAAGCTGTGAACCTTTGATATCCTCATGCATGGCCTTGGCTTCCTGACAGAAGTGTAACCCATGTGTGTAAGCTATAATGTCACCTATGTTAGGAAGTAAAACAACTAAACAGTGAATGAGGCCACTACATGAATGCATATCCCTAGATTCAGTCGACTAAGAGGACAATAAGCCGCTTGCTTATCCAGAAAAAAAGAAGGTTTCATTCGTAAACAAGAACAAATGAACCGGAGGAAAATATCTCTACACTTTAGTGTAATCAAGACGAGAAAAAATCAGCCGGGCAGCAACCGAGACAGAAATACAAAGGGAAAGGAAGATGAAACATAAGGTTATCGCTGGCGTCATGTTCAATGTCATGTCTGGCATCATGCGCCTCACTTTCGGTCGGCTAAATAATCATCCGTTGGTTGTGTAACTATATGCCAGTGGTCGTTGGACTCTATCATCATATTTCATTAACTTTATTTTCACCTATCTTTGTCCATGTCAAAAAAACTAGAGAACAGAGTAGCCGTCATTACCGAGGCGACCAGTGGTATGGCGCTTGCTACCGCTAAATTATTCGTCGAGGAAGGCGCATACGTTTTTGTCACTGGCCCGCAGCCAAGAGAGGTCGGCATTTGGCCATAGATTTGCTGGAGTCGATCTAGATGACCCGAACTTCACCACGCGGCCTTACGACAGATGGGCGGCTTACGGACAATCGAAGACTGCAAATTCTCTATTTTCAGTCGAGCTTGACCGTCGAGGTAAAGAACACAGCATTCGCGCTTTTGCAGTTCATCCAGGTAGAATACTCACCGATCTTGTCCGCTATATGACTGACGAGGAAATGAAGGACTTGGGTATCTATCGAGAAAACGGTGTCATTAAAGGTCCCCCTGGCATCAAGAGCGTCGAGCAAGGTGCAGCAACTACAGTATGGTGTGCAGTGAGCCAGCAGCTCAACGGCAAAGGCGGCGTATATTGTGCGGATTGTGACATTGCTGAACTCGTACCAGACGACAGCCAGCTTCCATCTGGCGTTCGA